>DASWRJ010000522.1:0-4370 GCA_036403255.1 Verrucomicrobiia bacterium | reverse complement strand
CAAGCTCGGGATGGTCCACTTCGAACGCAATCTCGACATCCCCATACCTGCTCTCCAAGTCTCGCAGCTTATCCATCAACAATGAGAGTTGCATAACGTTCGTTAAAGCTTCAATTGCCCAGGGCCACGCAAGCTAATTCACCCCACTTTTCCGGGAATGTCGAATAATAAGCTTCCTGATGGAGAAATTCAACGCTGCCCATGCTGGGAAGATTCAGCTCTCGAAGTCACGCTCAAACCTCAATTCCAACAGCAGCCGTCATTAGCAATTATCGCGGTCAAACGGCAATTTGCACAATTGCAACCTGTGTGCGAGGTTCCAGCGTTTCCCGCGTAATTGCCAATCGCGCAGTGCGACAAAAGCCTTGGCAATGAGCCAGCCCTTCTACTGATTACATGCTGGGCGCGGGAAATTCTTTTTCAGCCCAGCTCAGAAGCTAATTACTCGCAGCAGCCAAACCCGGCGCCGCGATGAATTCAGAGACCAGCTTCCCATCGCCAATGTTCCAGAGGCGCACTTTGCCATCATAGCTGCCGGCGGCGATGCAGGTGGCGTGCGCATCGAGCGCGATGGAATAGATGACTTCACCGGGTGTGCCGAAGGTGCGCACGAGAGCGTGGGTTTTGTCCAATGAATGCTGGCGCACGAGCCCATCGGAGGCACAGGTGAAAATGCTATTCGTGGTCGCGAGCAGCTTGAACACTTCACCCTCGAAGCCGGAGATTTCAGACGGTTTATCCTTTTTAGCTTCCTCCATTTTCCAGAGATGCACTTTGCGATCGCGTCCAGCACTGATGGCGCGCACATCATCCGGCGCAAAGGCGACGGCATAGACAAAATCGCCATGCCCGAGAAAGCTGTGGGTCATTTCGCCTGTTTTGACTTCATATATACGGGCCGATTTATCGCGGCTGGCCGAGGCGAGCAGGAGGCCGTTGTGGCTGAACGCGAGGCCCGTTACCCAGTCGGAGTGTTGTTCGATTTTGCGCTCCAGCTTCCCAGTCGCGAAATCAAAGAGGCGGATCGAGTTATCCGAGCTGCCGGCGGCCAGTTTCGCGCCGTCCGGGCTGAAGGCGACTGACAGCATAAAATCGCCGCTGGTGGCGAGCACGCGCGCGAGTTGGCCACTCGCGGGATCGAATATTTTGAGCTCGCCCAGCTTGCCCGGAGTGCCGCTGGCGGCCGCAAGCCATTTGCCCGATGGATCGTAAGCCAGCGCCAGAGTGCTCTGGGCGACATTCTTGAGGCGGCGGCGGAGTTTGCCGTCAGCCGTGCTCCAAATCGTAATCTCGTGAAAGCCTCCCACGGCGAGTTCTGCGCCATCAATTGAAAAGGCCAGAGCGGTGATAGGAATCGGGCTGGGATAAACAGCAGGTGCATCCGGCTGGCGAATAGGCGGGATAATCGAGACTAGCGGCGCTTTGCTATCGGCGCCGGCAAAATGCGCGCCTTGTGTAATCCAATCCTTGATGCGCGCAATTTCAGGGGGAGAGAGCGGCTCGTTTTTTTGTGGCATGCGATCCTCTTCGTCGTCGGTCGTGATCAGTTCGAAGAGTTTGCTTTTGCCCGAGTTACCCGGAGTGATTGCCGGCTCTTTGCTGCTGCCAGGCTTCAACAGCCAATCATAAGTATCCACGCGATAGCTGCCCTTGCTTTTGTCCGGTCCGTGGCAGATGAGGCATTTTTGGACGAGGATGGGGGCGATATCATTCGTGAAATTGACCGGCTGAGCAGCCAAAGCCCGCAAGGCACAGAGCAAAACTGAACTGATGGCGATTAATCGCATGTGTAAGGCACTCAGACTATGAAGAACTCAGGCGCGCGGGAATGAGAAAATTCATTGCTGGATCGCGAGGGCAATCTCAACAGCAACATCAATTAGGCTGACTGGTTGGCAGGTCGGCCAGTCCGCTGCCTGCCGGGAATTCCGCTTTTTCAGGCGGAAATTGGCTTGGATTTAATTCAGAGAGCAATTCAATTTGACTAGGTGGACTAACTGGACTAATCTTCTTGCGCATGAAGTCCGTCAATGTGCATAAAGCCAAAACGAATTTCTCAAGCCTTCTCGCCCACGTCGAGAAATGCAAGGAGACGCTCGTCATTTGCCGCAATGGCAAACCAGTTGCGGATTTATCGCCCCACCAGAGCCGAAACCGGAGCAAAACCGATCCCGTGCTCAAGAAAATAAAAATAAAATATGATCCCGTCGAGCCCCTGTCCGGCGACGAATGGCCGGCGAACAGCCGATGATCCTCGATACCTGCGCGTTGCTGTGGCTGGTCAGCGGTGAAAAAAAAATCACGCGCGCAACGCTCAGGCAAATCACCGAAGCGCCGGCTCTGTATCTTTGCGCGATTAGCGGTTTTGAAATTGGGCTGAAGGTCGCGCGGGGAAAACTGGAATTGCCCTTTGCGCCGGCTGTATGGCTCGAAAAAGTAATCTTTCAACACGGCATCACTGTGCTTCCGCTGGATCTCAGCACTTGCATACGAGCTGCGGAACTTCCGCCCATTCATAATGACCCTTGTGATCGGTTTATCATCGCCGCCGCTAAAATTAATGACCTTCCAGTGATTACTGCGGACGAAATTTTTGAAAAGTACGGCCTAAGCGTATTGCTTTGACTCGCAAGGAACCCTACTGCGCTGGTTCAACGATCGTCAAAGTTCTGTTGGGGGTAATGTTCCCAGCAAGCGTTTGGCGCACGGCCGATGGCCAGCGGATTTCGATTTTATCGATATTGCTGGAGTCACCGAGTCCAAAATAAAGCGGCAGACTGCTCTGCGAAAGATAGCCGGACTTCCCATCGTGCTGTTGTGTCCAAATACGTCCGCCAGCGGTAAGCTTGACCACTGCGCCCAGGCCGTCTGCGTTGGTCTTTGTTCCTTTCAACCTGATCTTGAGATAGTGGATGGCGCGTTTTTCCGAAAGGTTGCTCAACAGCATTTGCGCGCGGTCGTTCATATTATTAATGACCAGATCAAGGTCGCCATCATTATCGAGATCGCAAAGGGCAGAGGAGCGCGAGCTGGTGGAGGAGATAACTTTTAGTTCGCCGCCGCGATGATAGCAAAGATCGTTTGTTTTGTCCGCGCCCGAGCAATCGAGCGTAAAATAGGGGATAAGCGGGCCATTTTTGCGCGGTTCAATGCCAAGCGCGAATTCCGCGTCAAAAAATCTGCGCCCGCCATTATTCAGCAAGAGCGAGTTGATGCCGTAGCGAAAGGGATGACCCATGCCCGCAGTCACAAAGACATCTTCGAACCCATCCGCATTGAGGTCTGCAACGCTGATGCCCCAAGGCCAGTAAGTTTCGATGTTGGCGGATTCGGACACATCCTGCCAGGGCAACTTGCCGTTGTTCTTATGGAGAGCGTTGCCGAAGATGAAGTTTGTTTTATCAATGAGTAAAAATTTCTGGTCCCAAATGGACATGCACCATGCTTCACTACGCACTTTTTCAAAGGCGAGGCTATTGTTGCGCTGGCTCGCGCGCGTCTGCGGCAGGCTCATGTCTGAGTGCATATCGGTGACGAGCAGATCAAGGCGGCCGTCCTGATCGAAATCAAAAAATTTCAGGCCCATCGAGCCCCAGGATGTTTTTGGAAAATATGCAGAGGTGCTTTCGGCGAATGATTTGCCGGCGTTATTCAGGTAAAGGCGATCGGGGCCTGACATGCTGAGCACGCAGAGATCGGGAAAGCCGTCGCCATTCACATCGCAGAATGCGGCGTCCCCACTCCAGCCGCTATGCTCCAGGTGCATCTCCTTCGAAACATTCCGAAACCTCAAGCCACCTTCATTCAGGTAAAGAATGCTTTGCTCGGAGCGCTCCGGATGCGTATGGCCGACGAAGGAATCTTCGAGCACTTTGTAAGCGCCGTCGGGGCCTTTCTCCGGTTGCGTGTAAACGCCGACATTGCAGACAAAGAGATCGAGCCAGCCGTCGTTGTTGAAGTCAAAGAAAACCGCGCCCGAAGAATGGCCTGTGTAATCCAGCCCCGACGCTTTGCTGACATCTTCGAATCGGCCGCCGCCCAGATTATGAAAAAGAACATTGCCCATTTTGACGGTCGTGACGAAGAGATCAGGCCGGCTGTCGTTGTCCACGTCTGCAAACGAAGCGGCAACACACACGCGGCCTTTCAGGCTGACGCCTGCCTGTGCAGTGATATTTTCAAACTTGCCGCCACCGAGGTTGCGCCAGAGTTCGTTCCCTCCCAGTTGATTTACGAAATAAATGTCGAGCAATCCATCGCCATCTATGTCCGCAATTGCTACACCAGTGCCATGATCGTAATGGGCGGCTTTGAAGTTTTTGCCCGCGTCGTTGACGACTTGATGCTTAAAGGTGATCTGGCTTTCGGAG
>DASWRJ010000521.1:0-5040 GCA_036403255.1 Verrucomicrobiia bacterium | reverse complement strand
GAACGGTTTGCCAATGGTGGAGTCGTGCGCAAAAAGGGGAACACTTTAACCACCCGGGAGGCGGAGGTCCTGCAACTGATCGCCGAAGGTTACGCCAACAAGCAGATCGCCGGCGAGTTGGGCATCAGCATCAAGACCGTCGAGAAACATCGCCAGCAAGTCATGAACAAGTTGAACATTCATGACGTGGCCGGCTTGACTCGTCATGCGATGGCCAAAGGCATTATTGCACCAGCCGAGCCGTTGCTCCAGGCGTAGAAATTAGCGAATTGCGAAAAGGCGGCAGCTTGCCCGATTACCCTGCTGGTGAAGCTGCTGCTTTTGTTGCCGGCACAGCCAGCCTGAATGCATCCGTCAATTGACTTGGCGTCAGGCTTAACTTCGAGAAGACCCAGGTTGCCCCCGCACTCTTGGCGTTTTCCACGAGCTGCGGGATAAAGGCATTGGTGACCACCATGACGGGCAAGGATTGACCTGAAGGTGTCGCTCGTATTTGGCGGAGAGCATCAAGTCCGTTCATTCCTGGCATCATGATGTCCAGAACCACACCATCGGGTTGAAAAGTCAGAATCTTTTCCGCGACGGCCAGGCCGTTCGCGACCAGTTCGACCTCATGACCTGCCTTTTTGAAGCACGTGGAATAAATTTGCCCTGTAAGAAAATCGTCCTCAGCTATTAATATCTTCATGCCGGCTCCTTGAGTTCGGAAATTGCCTGCAGATGGCCGCTTCGCGCAACCAAGGCTGGTTTATTTCGTTCTTCATAATTTTTCAAATGCCTCCCTCCTGGATGGCTTAGTTATCACATCGGCTTATTTATACTGCGGTTAACTCAAAAAAGAATCGGCCACTGCGGCTGTTTCAAAGTCTGATATGCGACCAGGAACAGCAATTCCAGCGTGCTCCCAGTATTAGCTCACGTGGAGCGGCAAATTTTGCCTTCGGCGAGCAAGAGGATTGTATCCGCCATTTGCGCGGCTTCCTGTTGGTGGTGAGTTACATGCAAAGTCGTCACTCCAGTCTGTTGTTGGATAGATTTGAGCAATTGTTGCATTTGGTCTCGCGTCTCATCGTCCAGCGCGCTGAGCGGTTCATCCAGGCACAGGAAAGCTGGTTTGGCCGCGAGCGCGCGCCCTAGCGCCACTCGTTGCGATTCCCCCCCGCTGAGACCATTGGGCCTGCGGTCGAGCAGATGCGCGATCCCGAGCAGTGCCGCGAGTTCGCGCACCCGAGTTTCGACTTCAGGCTTCGGTTGTTTGCGCAGTGAGAGAGCGAACGCGAGATTTTGTCGCACGGTCATCGTTTGAAAAAGGGCCCGATCCTGGGGGACATAGCCGATGCCACGATTCGCTGGCCGGGCGAAAGTAACGTCCTGCCCCGAGAGAACAATTCGGCCTTCTTCAACTTCCCGCAAGCCGCAAAGCGCTTCCAGCAGCGTCGTTTTACCTGAGCCGGTTCTGCCCATGAGCACCGCATAGCTGCCCTCCGCAATTTCGAACGAGATGTTCTTTAACAAGAAAGTCCCGGCCCGGACAGTGATGTTGCGCGCTTCGATCATGGCTTCACAGATTTTGCGAGCGCTGAATCCGATCCGTAGAAGCGCACAATAAATAGCACCAGCAATGCTGTGGCTATCATCACCAGTGAAACAGCGACTGCCGCCTCCACATTGCCCACACTTAGCTCCAGAAAAACGGTAGTTGAAAGCACTTCGGTCTTCATCCGTGTCGCGCCCGAAAAAATGAGAATGGGCCCAAACTCACCCAGCGCCCGTGCCCAGGCGAGCGTCAGCGCCGTCAGGATGCCCCGCCGCGCCTCGGGAATGGCCACCAGCCAGAAAGCCTGGCTGCGCGTGCAGCCCAGCGTGAGCGCCACCTGCTCGCCGCGGCCGGGAATCTGCTCGAAAGTGACGCGCATCGTGCGCACGGCGAAAGCGGCTGCGACCGCAAACTGCGCCAAAACCACACTCGGCACCGCGTAAGTCACAGGCAAATGCAGCAGCGACTGGCAAATCTGGTCAAGTGTGCGCCCGCCCACCTTTACTTGAAAGAGGATGAGCAAACTTAACCCGATGACGAGCGGAGGTAAAACGATGGGAATATCCAGCACCGCATCCAACAGCCCCTTGCCGCGAAACGAAAAGCGCGCCAGCAAGTAGCCCAATGGAACAGCCACCCAGATGGACAGGAGCGCGCTCAAGCTGCAGGAGAGCAAACTCAATTCGATCGCATAATGAATCTCGCGGCTGCCCAGGGCCTGCCACAAATGCTTGGGAGATGTATAGGCCGCATCAGCCAGAACCATCGCCAGAATCAGCGCGATATAAACACTGCCGATCAACGCCAACCCGAGGGTGAATGGCCAGTCTGGCCCTATTCGCTTCCAAGCGGCTGCATGTTTTGGCTCCGCAGTCATTTCGGGCACTTTGTAAACCAGAACGCCTTCGAAAAACAGCATAAGGATTGAAATAATCTCCCAGCAGGCATCCATAGCTAAAATTACTCCGAAAAATTTGCAACCTTAGGATTTAACTTCTTTAGAACCAGGTGAACACAGCTCGTGAAGCTGGAAATGACGAAGAAAAACAATCAACCAAACAATTCAATACTATGAAAATAATAATGACTCTTGCAGTGACGGTCCTGGGTCTTTCAACTATGGCCCTGATGGCGGATCCCACCGTGAATGTATCCACTTTGGATGGGTCAATCTCGTGCGAAGAAGCCAAAAAACGATTCACGAGTGACGAGTATGAATCTCCTGAAGAAGGGCAAATTCTCATGATGAGAATTACTCGATGCAAGACTGAGTCCTGGAACAATAAACACCCCGAGGATCCGAAGGTTGTGGTTGTTTCGCCCGACGAGAACGGCCGAATTCTATTCAATACCCTCCATATCGGAACCGCTGAGAAAATCCGCGACGCCGCGAAGGTAGTGGTGGACGCCGCGCTGATCGGCGAAACCGGCGCCAGCGATCCACTCTCCATGGCTGTGGTAACGGCCGCAGGAAATTATACTGTGGACTCTTATTTTGAAGCGGCAAAGAAAAACAATCCGCTGATTATCATCTTTCCAGCGGCTGTTCCTGGTCAAAAAATGACGGCCGATGCCTTGAAAGCGCTGCATCTGAAGAACCCTCAGGATTTTGTGGTTAAGAGTGGCCAACACGTACTGAGGGAGGGAAAGATTGTTGCACAGAAACCGGTCAAGCCGTGGCGGATGCGGGGAAGACTGCAGAGGATGCTGGAAAGGCTGTGGTAAACGCAGCGGAGAAGGCTGGAGAGGCTGTAGTGAACGGTGCGGAGAAGGCCGGACAGGCTGTGGGGAACGCTGTTGGTGGCCTTTTCGGACGCAAACGTAAATAGAAGCTATTCTCTTTTATTTGCGAGGGCAATCGCCAGCCGAGGCTTCCAAGCCTCGGCTGTTTTTATCTCCATCTAAGAGATGTTAGTTGTTAATCTTCGCGGAATCGCAAAACTTTAAGTTTTCAAGCTGCATATGCCGCGAAGAGATGCCGCAGTTCCTCGCGGACATCGGCTTCAGAAGGACGATCCAGAGTTTGGCGGACGTGCTCGCGAAGTCGCTCGCCAAACTCGTCGCGACGCAGCCGACGGAGCCTTGATTTGAGGGTATTCAGGTTGAAACCAAATTTAGCAGCGAGAGCAGGCAACACGCCGTCGGGAATTTCGCCTACTAAATAAGGCTCGAGAGCCTCAAAGAGAGCGGCCTTACCCCGCCGAGTGTAGTCGGCGCGGAGGCTGTCCACGACCGATGTGACGAGGGCAAGAGACCATTGCATGTCATAGAATTTCTCTGGAGAGCTACCATCCGCTGGTTCCGCCAGGTAGCGTTGCTCGGCGGCCAATTCATCGATGGAAAGGAATTGGTGAGCGCCGCCCCGCTTGAGCGCTTTGGATTTGTCCCACTCGTTGTGCAAAAAGTTTTTAAGCGAAGCGAGGAGGAAAGAACGAAATTTTCCGCGCTGGCGGTCAGCTTTTTTAAGCGCCTCGCTCGACAAAAAATAGGCAAAGAAGGATTGCGTGACATCAGCGGCATCGTGAGATGCCAGTCCGCTCCTCCGAGTGAAAGCGTAAAGAGGATACCAGTAAGCACGGCAGAAATTCGTCAAGGCTTGATCAGAGGATGGGGTTCCCGAATCCGCGGCGGATAAAACCATCGTCCAACGGGTTTCATGGAATTGGGCATGGGTCCCTTTCGTAGGAGATTCCGCCTTGGTTTCCAAGGGTTTCATCAGCCATTGTTTAGCGCCGTAGTTAGGAACCCGCAAGAGGCAAAAAACCAGGAATTGAACGGCGAGAGTAAGTCTGTGGCGGAAAGCACTTGACCGGACCATGCACCGGTGTTGAACTGCCGGTACGCCTTTGGTACCCACAATCGGGAAAGCTTAAGCGAAAGCGCTAAGGCAAAGGCATGCACCAAGGCAGCAATGGGCCTTGTATCTCACGTTAATAAAATGAATTCTGCAAAATGCGCTGGAGACTTCTGATGTATGGCGGGACAAGGTAAGTGTCCTAATTGCGGGGCTGCCTTGGAGCAAGACGGCCACTGCATGCAATGTGCGCTGCTCGCGCGGGTGAATCAGTTGGCATCTCAGAAAAAAGCACCCGGGCAACCGGTTCCATCTTCCACATTGAGCGATCAAGTGCAATCGGACCAGCCCGGCGACTTTATTGGACCATACAAATTGCTGCAGCAAATAGGTGAAGGAGGGATGGGAACTGTTTGGATGGCGGAACAGCAAGTTCCCTATCGCCGGGTGGCACTAAAGCTTATCAAACTGGGAATGGATACCAGGCAGGTTGTTGGTCGCTTTAGGGCTGAGCAGCAGGCGCTCGCGCTGATGGATCACCAAAACATCGCCCGGGTTTTCGAAGCGGGCGCGACGGAGAACGGCCGACCCTATTTTGTCATGGAGTTGGTTAGAGGGCTTCCCTTCACCGAATATTGCGACAAAGAGAAGCTCACAACCCGCGAGAGGCTGGAGTTATTCGGCCAAGTCTGCCAGGCCATTCAACATG
>DASWRJ010000520.1:0-6155 GCA_036403255.1 Verrucomicrobiia bacterium | reverse complement strand
CGCCGCTGGCTTTCATTTTTGGCGCCGGTCTCTTCTTCATTTTGTTGCAGCAATTGGACCTGCCAAACGCAGCCATCCGCTTCTGGGCAGGGGCCATCTTTTGCGTTTTGATGTGCTTGCCATTTATCTTCGGCCTTTTGCCCCCGCATCCGTCGCCTTTCGTTTATCCGCCTTATTATCCGCCTTACATCCAGGAAAAGGCCGGATTCCTGAAAGACGGCGATTTGATGATGACAGACATTCCATGGGCCGAAGGATGGTACGGCGGCACCGCCAATATATGGTTGCCTCTTAAATACAAAAACAGCCCCACCACTCGTCTCAGGAACGACTTTTATGAGATTAATGATTTCAGGAGGTCAATTCGGGCGTTGTATCTGAGCGCCAGGACTCTTAAGAACGTGGAAGTGAAGGCTTTATGGGATTATGTGCGCGAAGAGAATAAAGAGGAAGATTGGGAGCACTTTGTGCTTGGTATATACATAAAAAAGGAAGTTCCTACCGGTTTTCCCCTAAAACGCGCGCCAGAAGGGCTTTGGCCAGAAATTTTTTTAACTGATTCTGAACGCGCACTTCAAAAAACAATCAAACCATCCGAATAAGACTTGGTAAAAGAACGATATTTGTATTTGACAGGGCATTAACTGATTCTGTAGAAACCGTGCCGGTTGTTTTGATTAAACGCGTTATCAACTGGAAGAATTATATAAATATGAAAAGGATTTTAGCCTCGGCAGGATTGGTTGCAGTGGGAGCGACAGGGCTGCATGCAGCCAATGTCGGCGACCTGGCCCCGAATGAGACATCCAAGCCTTGGAACGTTTCGGCTTCGTTGCGCGGTTTTTATGATGATAATCCGCTGGTTCAGCCTTCCATCTCGAAGCCGAGAGGCAGCTTCGGCATTGAGATTAAACCGGCCGCTTCCATTCATTACTTGCCGACCGAGCAGACTTATTTAAGCGCCGGCTATGTCTATTCATTGCGCTGGTTCGAAAACCGGCCGAATCATTCAATTGATCAAACCCACGAAGTGACGCTCAAAGCGGATCAGCGTTTTTCCGAGAGATATCGACTTACTTTTACGGACGCCTTCGTTTATTCCCAAGAGCCAACTGTTCTTGAGGCAACCGGGGCAATAACTGCCCCCACGCGGAATGATCTGAGCGCTATCCACAACCGGGCCGCGGTAAACTTTACGTCTCAAGTAACAGAGCGGGTTTCCATTGAGACGGGGTATGAGAATAATTACTATCACTATTTTGAAAGTGGTATCAATAGCTACTCCGCGCTGCTGGATCGTGACGAACATCTGATTCATGTCGATGGTCGTTACCATATTCAGCCAAACTTTTTAGCATTGGTTGGGTATCAATTCGGATACATGGATTTTTTGAGCGATGAAATTCTCTCTCCGACTCCAAGCACGCCGTTTCCTCACACTCGCTCCCTTGATGACAATTATTCGCATTATCTTTATGTGGGTGGGGAAAAAGCATTGACCTCTCAGTTGAGTGTGTCTGGTCGGGTTGGTGGTGAATACACCCGCTACTTGCACCGTAAAACCGAGGCATGGAATCCTTACGTGGATCTCTCCGGCACATACACCTATTTGCCTGGCAGTTACGTGCAATTCGGGCTGCGCAATGCGCGCAATGCTACTGACATCGCGGAAGCGCGCGATCAAGAGACGACGGCTGTTTATGCGTCTGTTAATCATCGCATCACCCCGATGCTCACGGGCAGCCTGCTTGGCCAATATCAGCATAGCTCCTTCTCGGGTGGGACTTTAGATGGCCAAACTGATGATCTAATTTTAGTCGGATTGAACTTCGAATATAAATTTAACCAGAACCTGTCGGCCGAAGCAGGATACAACTTCGACCGGCTGAGTTCCGACATAGGCGGGCGCAGTTACACGCGCAACCGCGTCTATGCCGGAGTTCGAGCCAGTTATTAACTTGAACCAATAGATATTAACGGGAGGCTGGAGTGCGTAATTCTAGCCTCTTTTTTTTTGTATGGAAGCCACAGCATCGAAACCATTTAACGCACCTGAAGTAAAACTCCATTTCCTTGATTACTGGCGGATCATCCGCATCCGCAAAACAGTCATCCTGGCGGTTTTCCTGCTGGTGGCGATTACCACTACCCTCGTCACCTTTATCTTGCCTGAATCCTATTCCAGCATGGTGCGGATTCAGGTCGAGAAAGATAATTCTGACGTTCCAGGCATTAAAGAGGGATGGAACGGCGCGGCCGGTTTCGACCCGTACTGGGTGCAGGACCAATTCGAAACCATCCAATCTAAATCCATACTTTATCAAGTTATCACCAACAAGAACTTGAATAAGAAATGGGCGGAGAAATTCAAGGAAGAGAAGGAATTGCGCACCGAGCAGACGTATGGATTCCTTAAAAGGCAAGTGAGCGTGAGCCAATCGCGCAACACCAGTTTGATCGAAATCCGCGCATTGAGCGAAAACCCTGAAGAAGCTGCCGAAATCGCCAATGAGATTGCCGCAGTTTATCGCGACTCGCGCATCGCGCAACGCCAGGAACTGAGCGCTCGCGGCATCAAAACACTCGAGCATGAGCTGGCGCTGCAGGAAGCTTCTATTTCAAACAAGCAGGCGCTCGTCAATAAACTGAAAGAGGACTTGCACATTCCTGATGTGGACTCCAGCAGCGCCTACACTGTCGTTGGCAACACACCAGAACCAGAAAACCTTCGGCACATGGAACGTTTGCGCATGGAATCGCAAGCGGACTACGAGCAAGTGAACACGCTTTACATGCAATTGACCAACATGAGCCGCGTTGAGCTGCGCAAGGCCGTGCTGGTGGCTTCGCCAGACGTGCAATTGCAGTCGCTCATGCAGGATTTGAATATTGCCGAGCAGAAGCAGGCTGACATGGTCGAGATTTACTCGCCCGAGCATCCTGAGCTTAAGCGTGTTCGCAACGTGATCGCGCGCATTAATACCCAGGTAAATGATCGCCTGGATGGCATTCTCAAAGGTCTGGAGGCCAGAACCCTGGCCTACAAAGCGAAACTGGATCGCTTGGTTTCAGAAGTGGCGAACTTGAAGAAAGAAGACATCGACCGCGCCATCGAACGCCGCCCCTATTTTCAACACAAACGCGATTTGGAAAGCTTGCTGCTGGTGCGCGAGCGCCTGAGCTTGCGTATTACGCAGGAAAAGGTTGAGTTGGCTTTGCCCAAGTACGGCATCGTGAAAGTCATCGACCGCGCTGAACCGGGCATGCGCCCAGTTAAGCCAAATAAGATTTTAAATATTGCCCTGGGCGTGATTTTTGGTCTCGCTATTGGCGTTGGCCTGGCGTTCTTCATCGAATATCTCGATACGAGCGTCAAGACCATTGACGATGTCGAGCGCGCGCTGCAAGCGCCTGTTATGGGTGTTATTCCGCAGAATGTCGGCTCGCTCATCGATGAAGGGCCGGACAGTCCGCACGCCGAGGCTTACCGCGTCTTGCGCACGAACATCCTCTTCTCGCAGAAGGATCCCAGTTTTAATACGATTACAGTCGTCAGCGCTGGCGCAGGCGAAGGAAAATCAACCACGTCATTCAACCTGGCCACCATTTTTGCCCAGAATGGCCAGCGCGTGCTGATTGTGGACTCCGACTTGCGTCGCCCCAGCCTTCACAAGATCCTGAAAGTGACGAACTCCATTGGCTTGACCAATTATTTGCTCAAGCAGAACTCCCTCGAAGAAGTGATTCAAACCACTTCGTTGCAAACTCTGGACTTCCTGCCGTCCGGCAAGCTCCCGAGCAGCTCGATGGGCGTGCTGAGCTCTGTGCAAATGAAGGACCTCATTCGCGAGCTGAAGCGGCGCTATGATTGGATTTTCTTTGATTCACCACCCATCATGGGTGTGAGCGACGCCTCGATTTTGGCCAGTGAAGTCGATATGGTCCTCCAGGTCATTCAGTATCGCCGCTATCCGCAGCCGATGACCATCCGCGCCAAGCAAATGATTGAGAAGGTCGGTGGCAACTTGCTCGGTATTGTATTGAATAACATCAATATGGCCTCCGACGAGAACTACTACTACTACAGCGGCTACTACTACGATTACTACTCCAAACAGGAGGATGAGCCGGAAGCCGAAAAAGCGTCCCCGAAAACTCGTTCGGAGGATGAGCGGGTTGAAATTAAGACCAAATATTGATCTATTATTCTGATGGGTTGTCGATTGCTATTGATATGAACGTTTCGAGATACTTAGGGAAATTAGCCCCGTACTGCGGCCTTCTGGCCATGGCCTGGCTAATGACGGGGTGTGAACATCTATATTACGCTGACCCAAATCCGACGAAACCGTACGTCTTCCCGGGGCAGGAGAACGTTGCTATCGCCAATGCCGGCTCGACTACCACCACACCTCCGCAATTCGCACCGGTGGGCACCCAGTCGGGGTTCGTGCCTCAGCCTGGGTACCCAGCCACTCAGCCACAGGCTGCGGTGAATGCTGCTGGGACTGCTGGCCGAATCATTTTGCAAAAAGGTGATCCGGTAACGGTGACCTTTTCCGATTTGCCTCCAAATATGATGATGCCTGATAGCAAGCAGCGCATTGCTGATGATGGCACCATTACACTCCCGTACAACGTAAAAGTCATTGCTGAAGGCAAAACTGCTTCACAACTTCAGGGTGATATCCAAAAGGAATATGTCCCAAGGTATTTTGTGCGCTTGACCGTAAATGTTAGAACTGAAGAGCGTTATTATTATGTTGGCGGCGAGGTCAAAAGGCCGGATCGTTACCAATATATGGGTGACTTGACCGTTCTAAGGGCGATCGATACAGCCGCTGGTTTTACAGACTTTGCCCAGCGTAAAAACATTGAGTTGCGCCGCGCCGGTACCGGTCAAAAATACAAAATTAACTATAACGACGCCATTAAGGACCCCAACAAAGACATGCCAGTTTATCCAAATGACCAGGTAATTGTCCACAAAAGAAGTTTTTAAGTTGGTTCAACTTGCAACTTTAACCGGTCGAATGGCGGGCACGCAACACGTGGCCCGCCATTTTCCTTTTTCGCTGGGCCGCGCCAGCGGTGATAAAGTTCGGATCGAGGATGAAGGCGTTTGGGAGAACCACGTTTTCATCTCTGCAGATAAACAAAATGGCTACGTATTGACTGTGCGCGATCAGGCGCTTGCGTATGTAAATGGCCATCCGATTCATCAGCCCGTCTGTTTGCGCAATGGCGACATTTTGGCAATCGGCGCCGTGCAGCTTCAATTCCTGCTTGCTGCCGCCGCGCAGAAGAGTTTCTGCTTCCGTGAATGGCTGACCTGGACAGCCTTGGGCCTCCTCTGCCTTGCCCAGGTCGCATTGATTTATTGGCTTCTATTCAATTAGCAGGTTCAGTGGCGGAAGTGGCGAACACCGGTAAATGCCATCGTCATGTTGTGCGCGTCCGCAGCGGCAATGACTTCAGCATCCCGCACGGACCCTCCGGGTTGGATGGCGGCAGTGGCCCCGGCTTCGGCGGCGGCAATTAGCCCATCTGGAAACGGAAAAAACGCATCACTACAGACGGCACTGCCTTGCAAGGACAGAACCGCTTCACGCGCTTTCCACACAGCTATCCGGCTCGAATCCACCCGGCTCATCTGCCCCGCGCCAATTCCGAGCGTTTGATTGGCGTCGGCATAAACAATGGCGTTTGACTTAACATTTTTGACCACTCGCCAGCCGAACAGCATGGCGTCCAGTTCTCTGGCCGTTGGCTGTCGTTTAGTAACGATTTTCAGGTCCGCCGCAGTCAGCTTCCGGTTGTCGCGCTCCTGAAGCAGATAGGAGTTCGCGCCCACGCTGCGCATATCCATTCCCGCGTCGGTTGCTGGATTGCGCAACACTTTTAGGACGCGTAAATTTTTCTTCTTTTGCAACAAAGCAAGCGCCTCGGCGTTGAATTCCGGCGCGACAATCACCTCGCTGAAGATTTCCGCAATCGCCTCCGCACAAGCCAAATCAAGCGGTCGATTCACTGCGATGATTCCGCCGAAAGGCGCTTGTTTGTCTGTGGCAAAAGCGCGCTGCCATGCTTCCGCCAAAGTGGCTGCCTGTCCTACGCCGCAAGGATTTGTATGCTTCAATATCGCCAATGTCGGG
>DASWRJ010000519.1:0-3858 GCA_036403255.1 Verrucomicrobiia bacterium | reverse complement strand
TCGGTTTCACGGCCAGCGTATAGGTCCCGCTCTTTTCGAGATGCACCTGGCCGATTTTGCGCGATAGAAAATTCTGGAAATGGCCAGTGTCGATCACTTTCATGGGCAGCGTTTGTTCCGCAACTGAGAATTCGACTTCCGCTCCACCGCTGCCTTTGCCGCAGCCTTGCAATATCTCAACCTCGAAAGTTCCTGGCTGCTTCACTTCAAAATTCCAGCTCACCCAATCCTCTTTTTTGGTCCAGTAGCCGATCGTGTTTTTATTAGTTTGCGGTTCGTAGCGGACGGTCGTGCCGTGAATGGTTACGTCCCGCGCGTGGAGCAGGATTGTCCCGTCACTGGATTGCGAAACTGTCTTGGCCGCTGACAAGCTGAGACTCGCAGCGTTAGGATCGTAATCAGGATTTGGCTTCATCATCTGCGCCTGGGTGGCGCGCCGCCACGCCTCGAGCTTCGCTTGCAGTTCGGCAGCTTTTTTGGGCAACGCCTCGGTGAGATTTTTTCTTTCGCCAGGATCATCTGCTAAATTGTAAAGCTCCCAATGGCCATCTTCGTAAAACTCGATCAGTTTAAATTCGCCCATGCGAATGGCAGCGCCCGGTTTGCCGCCCTGATTGCTGTAATGCGGATAATGCCAGAAAAGGGCAGGGCGCATGTTGGTTTCGGCGCCTTGGAATAGCGGGACGAGGCTTACGCCATTGGTGCATGCCGAAATGGGATTCGCGCCGGCGATTTCGAGGAAGGTCGGCATGAAGTCCACGCTGCTGACTGGCACATTGCAAATCGCTCCTGGTTTGACTTGCCCTGGCCAGCGCGCGATGAGCGGTTCGCGAATGCCGCCTTCGTACAGATACCCTTTGCCGTCGCGCAAAGGGGCGTTCGAAGTCGCGGGAGTGCTTTCGCCTTCCTGCACTGAGAGCCCGCCATTATCCGATGTGAAAATCACCAAAGTGCGCTCAGTAAGATTTAATTCATCGAGCTTCTTCATGATGCGCCCAACGCTTTCATCCATCCCTTCGATCATTGCGGCATAGAGGTAATTTGTCTGGGAGCCAGAGGGACTCGCGTTATGATATTTTTCGATTATCTCTTTTTTGCCCGCTAGCGGGATATGGACCGCATAGTGCGCGAGGTAGAGGAAAAAGGGCCGCGCTTTGTTTTGCTCGATAAATTTTTCGGCTTCGCTGGTAAGTCGATCCGTCAGATATTCGCCCGGCTGGCCTTCGTCCAAATCAGGCAGCGACGCTTGTTTGTTTTTATACGGAAAGAAAAAACTCGGCGTCATGCCGATTTCACCCGCGCCCATGCTAAAGTCAAATCCGTGCTCCTTTGGCAATGAGCCGGTGCCGCCCAGATGCCATTTGCCAACTATTCCCGAAACGTAGCCCTTGGATTTCAAAGCTTTCGGCAATGTCACAATGTTCGTCGGGAGACGCTGTTGGATGATCGGGCGAAGCATTTTTTGCGAAGGCCGGTCCGTGCGGCCCGGTAGCCAATCCGTCAGGTGCAGGGCCGCGGGATAATGGCCGGTCAAAATGCTGGCCCGCGTTGGCGAACAGACCGGGCACGCGGCGTACGCTTGGGTGAAGCGCATGCCTTCGCGCGCCAGCCGATCTATATTCGGCGTCTTATAATACGTGCTCCCATTGCATCCGATGTCCGCCCAGCCAAGATCGTCCATGAGGATGAAAACAATATTGGGCAAATCGTTGGTGGATTTCTTATCCGGTTTTTTTGCGGCAATGGCTTCGGGCAAACGCGCGGCCGGTCTTATATTTGCGCCCTTCGTCTTGGTGGCGGAATCACCCAGGTCCTGGCGCGCGCTTTGAGCCAGAGTTTCGAGCTTCACGGCGATTTCTGGAAATTTGTGCAGAACATCGTTCGTTTCGCTGATGTCCTCTGCCAAATTGAATAGCTCGTAGCCGATGACGCGTTTGCCGTCCTTCCCGGCATTTCCATCTTTGCCCACAGGATCGGGCGTGTTGTACAGGTGTGGGAGATGGAGTTTCCACGGGCCGCTGCGGACGGCCTGCAAATGCTCGCCCCAGTAATAGTAATACGCGTTGTGCGGAGATTTGGCATCGGGCGCGCCGCTCAAGAGCGGCCAGATATCGCTGCCATCGATAATTCGATCGCTGGGCGCATTGGTGCCCGCCAGCAAAGCGAATGTCGGCAGCAAATCCATGGTCGTGGCAAGTTCACGGCAGACGCGTCCGGCCGGAATTCTTCCTGGCCAGCGCGCCAGAAAAGGTTCACGCACGCCGCCATCGAACACGGTCATTTTCCCTTCGCGAAGAGGTTTCGCGCTGCCGGCATGATTTCCATAGAGGAGCCAGGGACCATTATCCGAGCTGAAGAGCACGATCGTTTTTTCATTAAGACCATTTGCTTTGAGTGTTTTCAGGATTTCTCCGACCGACCAATCGATCTCCATAATGACGTCGGCATATAAACCTGCGCCGGATTTTCCCAGGTGCTTCTCAGAAACATGAATCGGGACGTGCGGCATGCTGTGCGGCACATAGAGAAAGAAAGGATGGCTTTTGTTTTTCTCGATGAAGCGCACCGCCCGATCGGTGTACCAGGTGGTGAGGCGAGTTTGATCCGGCATGGTGGCGATCACACGCTCATTTTCGTAGAGCGGCAGTGGCGGATAATTCGTGCCGCCGCGCGGATTATTCGGCCACATGTCATTCGAGTACGGCAGGCCAAACCATTCATCAAATCCCTGGCGTGTGGGCAGCCATTGCGGAGAATCTCCCAAATGCCATTTGCCGTAAATGGCCGTGGCGTAACCGCGGCCCTTCAAGATCTCGGCAATCGTAATCTCGTTCGGATTCAGCCCCACTTTCGAGTGCGGGCTCAGCGCGCCTTGAATGCCGACGCGATTGGGATAGCAACCGGTGAGCAGCGCCGCGCGCGAAGCGGAGCAAACCGGTTGGCCCACATAAAAATCGGTAAAGCGCATCCCTTCGGCGGCCATGCGGTCGAGGTTCGGTGTTTTGGCTTTGACGTTGCCGTAGCAGCCAAGATCCCCATAGGCAAGATCGTCACAGAAGATTAAAACTATGTTCGGGCGTAATTGTTTTTCCTCCGCTGCGTCGAGCAATGTCGCATGTGGAAATAAAGTAGTTAACAACGCGCATAGCCAAAGCAGATGCTGCAAAGGCGAAGATGATCGTGATTTTCGCATAGGTCAGCCTTTGGCATCCCGTTTCGCGCGCGCCTTTTTGAATCGCTCGAGCTCCCCCGGACTTCGTTCGAAGTAATCTGTCAGGTCGAGCAGGACATCCAGCGTCGCCGGGCTCAGATGGTGCTCGATGCCTTCGATGTCGTGCTGCTGGGTTTTTGCGTCCAGGCCGAAAAGAGAAAAGAAGCGCGAGAGCGTCTCGTGCCGTTTCTGGATTTTGGCCGCGACCGCCCGGCCTTTATCAGTGAGCACCAGCCCGCGATACTTTTCGTAATTCAGGTAACCCATTTCGCCGAGCTTTTGCACCATGCTTGTCACAGTCGGTTGCTTGACGGCGAGGGAGGAAGCGATGTCCACTACGCGAGCATAACCCTTTTCTTCGATCAACTCCTGGATACGTTCCAGGTAATCTTCAGCGCTCTGACTGGGCATCGGCTCTGGCATGTGCCTCAACTAAATCACAAGATGAACTTTGGATACAAGCCATTGATCCAGATGCAAATCCGTCTCCAGCCGCGAAACTGAGCTACGCTGTGAATAAGCAGTGAACAACTCGCCATTGAAATGCCGCACTGATCATGCCATTCTTTTTTCAGCGCGACGAAACAGTCTCCATCCAAATACCGGCTTTGAGATCTTTGTGCCGGGGCGCGGATTGCTCTTCGGAG
>DASWRJ010000518.1:0-7202 GCA_036403255.1 Verrucomicrobiia bacterium | reverse complement strand
GGAGCTTTTCGCGCACGGTGCGCTCCTGGAGCAGAGAGGCTGGGGCTTGCTTAACGCGGACCATTTTTAGCAGTCGGTCCGCTCCAGCCGGAGTGGCAGCGAGAGTTTGAGCTAGTTTGAGTTGAAGACGGGAAGAGATCTCCCGCATGGCCTGGGCCAATGGATCTGAGGAGCTTTTTTGAGTTACGAGTTGGAAGAACGTTTCGCGAAGATTACGCGAGACGCTGGCATCGGAAATGACTTCGGCCAGCGCAAGGAGTTGCTCATTGGGTTCAAAGGCCAGGAGCGTTCTGGCCGAGGCAATTCGAATTTCAACATCAAGCGAAGAGTTACTGCAGAGGCGGAGGAATTCCGGCTCAAGCGTTCGCGCATCGGAAGTTCGGGCCAGATCAGCAGCAGCTTGCTGGCGTTTTGAGACGACACTTGGATCGGACTCTGGAACGGAAACGACTTTGGGTTCGAAACGGCCCGCCGCGAGCCATGCATAGGCACTTCCGTTGTCGTCATCAATTAGCTCAAGGTGGGCCTTTTGACCAATGAACTTTTCTTTTTCAAGTTTGACAAAATCCCAGTGAACCGGTTGAGCCGTGTCGTTGCGAGGCGGCCAGGCAATAGCCACGACTTCGCCATTGGTGGTGACGAGTTGAACTTTGTTTTTCTTTTGCGCCGGTTTGTCTGGAAAGCCGTCATGCCCTGCGAGGAAAAACTTCAATTCCGAAGGAATTGAAAATTCTGCTGAGACCAGTTTGCCAGTGAGTTTTTCGCCTTTGGGCAAACTGCAGAGGAAGAAAGAAGATTTATCGCCATCTTTGGAAACCCGCTGCTGAGCGACCCATGGATTTTCCGATTTGCCAGATTCGGGCAGCAGCTCGGGGTGCCATGGATTTTTTTGATTTTTAACGCTGGTTAAAAGTTTTCCAGCAAGCTCCGCTCCCCATTGGCGGAGCAGGGTCGTAAGTTTTTGGCCGCGTTGGCTGAGGCCATCCTGGATGGATTTAAACATGGTGACCTGCAGATCGAGGTCGTTCTTCAATTGTTTTTGGACCATGGCGGCAACGGCGTCCACTTGATCCACTGGGAGATAACGGACTGCGTGCTTGAGATAGCGGGTCATCGTATCACGCGGCTCGGGATATTTGGCGAGATGCTGAACGAGGAAGCTGCCGGCGGCGGAATTAGTGATGGCAACTGCGACATCGGCGAGGGCGCGAGAATCCTGTTCGGAAAGATTATCGAGCGTTTCCAAGGCTATTTTGCCGGGTTTATCAACGACAGGCTGGGCAGCAGCATTGCGCAAAGCCATCCGAGCGACATACAGAAGATGCGTATCGTCAGAAGGAACTTCACGCCGCAATTTGAGCAAGGCCGGTATGCTCGCGCCGTCCTGGACCTGGCCAGCGCCGAAAGCGGCCGCGCGACGCACAAAGGCATCATTGTCGGCGAGGGCATTTAGCACGAGAGCGGCTGGAGGGCGATGCTGGCTCGGCAACTCCGCGGCTGCGTTAACAGCGTGAATGCGGACGAGGGGAGATGGATCGTGCGTGAGCGGAGCGTAATCGGCTTCCGTCGCGACGCCGAGCCGGTGCAGAACCCAGAGACCGTAAGCCTTTTGTTCAGCCACCTGGGAGGTGCGGAGCATTTGGCGAATGGCTGGAACGGCGGAATCGCCGACGCGATCACTGAGTTGATCGAGCGCCAGCAAGCGGCGCGTGTGATTGGGCGCGGCGAGTTCATTGATTAAATCGGCTGTCGAAGCTTTGGTGAGGTCCTGCATTCGATTTTGCGGCGGCGCGCCTTTGTAGTAAATTCGCCAGATGCGTCCGCGCTCATGATCGCGGCCAGGATGATCGAGCGGCACTTCGTAGTGGCCAATAATACGGTTATAAAAATCGGCCACATAGATTGCGCCATCAGGGCCAAGCTGCATATCAACAGGCCGGAACCATGGATCATCGCAGCTCAGAAAATCCGCGGCTTCCCTGGCGATCAGCGTCGAGCCGTGCGGTTCGAGTGCGTCGCGATTGATCCGGCAGGTCATGACGTTGCCGACAAAAATGTTGTCGCGGAATTCAGGCGGAAAGTTATCTGCCGCGTAATAGATAATGCCACCAATGGCCGTCGAGCCGTGGCTGTGGTGCATCATGACGGGAGCGAAGCCGAGGCCGTCGTCCGGTTTGCCAAAGCTGGGATAATAGCCGCCGTGCAGAAGCTGGTAGATGGGCGAGCTGTGACAATCGGCGGAGTAGAGATTGCCGCGCGGGTCGAACATAAGCCCGAAGGGGTTCACCTGCCCATGGGTCCATTGCTCGACGCGCTCGCCATCCGGACGGTAACGCCAGATATTGCCCGAGTTCATGGTAATGGTGCTGCCGTCGCGCGCTTTCAGAGTGGTGTTGTTGTTGAAACCATGAGTGGCGTAAAGCCAGCCATCGAAACCACGGCGGAAGGAGGCGACGAGGCCGTGCGTATCGCGATCGAAGCTGACAGGACCAATGATGAAGTTTGTTTTGTCGGCGCGGCCATCGCCATCTGTGTCCTGGTGGAAAGAAATATTGGGCAGGCTAAGCGAAATGACGCCGTTTTTGTATGGGTAAAGGCCGATGGGAATATTCAGGCCATCGGCAAACGTTGTGACTTTGTCAGCATGGCCATCGCCATCTGTGTCTTCGAGCACGCGCACTTCATCGCGTCCCTTTTTGCCTGGCTTGGCAGGAAAGGGATATTCCCGGGATTGGCTGATCCAAAGACGGCCGCGACCGTCGAAGGCCATGTTCATCGGTTTGCCAATTTCGGGTTCAGAGGCGAAAAGCTGAATTTCAAAACCAGGCGGCAAACGGAACCCGGCGCGTTCCTCCTCGGGCGTGCGAGGCGGAGTGGAGCGGATGAACTCGGCGAAAGGATCGGCGGCCGGCTTAGGCGCGGCGACGGTCGGACAAATTTTGGCCACGACCAGAGATAAAATCAGGCAACCCTTTTGGAAACGCGACATAGGCATTAAATTGAGTATTAACAAAGACGAAGGAGAGGGCGAAGAAATTCTGTAGGATACCTCTTTTTCAGCCTGACCTAACCAGCCCTTGTGAGAATCTGAACTTTAAGCGGGCATACTTTAGCCACATGGAAGAAATGGTTGTCAAAAGTGATGAGCTCAAGATCATGATGCAAACAGAGTTGTGCGATCAGGAGATCCATAGCTGGTATTTGATGTCCCGCGTCTAATGCTCTTTGGCCCAAAGTAACAGATTCTTTCCAAAGAGCCGGCGGGGTGATTACGCAAGGGAAGGTAAGAAACATTTCTTCGATTAACTTGCGTTCGGAGCGTAAGGCAGCGCGAAGAATTTCAAAGCGCACGGGCTCGCAAAGCACAGCACCCGGATCCCTGATCAAGGGTAGAATCTGCTCCTTTATGGCTAAAGGGGTCTTGGATCGGAAGTAATCCACCCACAATGTTGAGTCGATTAACGTTGCCATATTTTGCGGTCCTGCCGCAGAGCCTCAATAGATGGAAGGTCAGCTTTCCATTCTCCCGTCATAAACTTGTGACTGATCTGCTGGCGCCGCAGCAGCATCAACTCACCGGCTATAAACTTAGCAATCGCCGGTCCTTTCTTTTTTTCTCCCGAATGACGCATGATTTCTTTAAGATCTTTTTCGGAGATTTCAATCGTTACTTTCATACTACTACTATCGTAAAATAAGAATAATAGTCAACTTTTGTGCATTTTATCCGGCATTTGAAAACTTATCCAGACGCTTCCGTAGCTTGTGGTGAGCAACGTTTTTCGGATGCGGCGGAGGAGAGAGCCGGATTGAGCACCGAGATCAAGCTGGAATCGCTGGGAGTTGCTATGCCCCTTGCGGAGATTTTTGTGAAGGTCGAATTCACTCCCAATCCTTTGCAAGCCAGGACTTGAATGCATCTTTATTGGACGCTGAGGCGAAAGTAGCGCTGCGGTTCGGCAGGATCCAAGCCAAACGAGAAGCTCGCATTTCCGGTTGAATCGAAGAAATTGGTGACCACGGGAATCCAATTTGGAGCGGGCAAAGTGATGTTCGTGGATGTGAGCAAAAATACTGGATCATAAGCTATGCCACCGCTGGCATTTATGAGGAGGTTTGTTGGGTTTAGGAGCGAGAGATTGGTCAGGGCCGGTGCAGGAGTATTGGTGGAGACCACCCGCAACGTGCCAGTGATTGGGAGAGCACTTGTATTCCATTTTAAGCCGGGTCCAGGGCTGGAAGGGACGAGTGTGTCGAAGTTTCCACTATAAGCGGCAGCGCTGAATAATTTGAAGTTGTCGCCATTGCTCAACGTGCCACTGAGATTCATCAACAGTAGAGTTCCACCATAAGAAACACTCGCAAGGCCAGCGATGTTGTCATTCGTGAGGGGCGAGTGGAAGAGTTCGAAAATATTGGTGCTGCCCGGTGATAGAACCAAGCGGCCATTTATATTCAGCCGGCGGCTCGATGGGCCGGGCGCGAGCGTACCGCCCGGGGCATTGGTGACGTCGCCGATGATTGTTCCGTTGCCTTTGAGAGCACCATTGCTGGAGATTTGCAGTCCATTGCCGAAAACGTGGGTTCCATTGCGCAGAAGAGTAAAGACAGCGTTGGACACGCCATTGCCGACAGCGAAAACCGCGCCGTTGCTGTTGGTGGTCTGGCCGCTTTGGAAACTGCCGCCATTAAAAGTGAACTGATTTTGTCGGCCGTTCGTCAGGACGAGAAGATCCGTAGCGACCAAACCGGAATTTAAGGTCAGCGAACCGCGGCGAATTTCGGCCCGGGACATTTGGGAAAGATTTGTGACCAGAAAGCTGCCACCATCAACCACGACGGAGTTGTTTGACGCGGATGGATTGAAACCATTGAGGAAACTTCCAGCGAGCAATGTTCCGCCATTGGTAATGAGCAATCGGTTATCAAATCCGTCGCTTCCAAATTGGAGGCCGACGTTGCATCTCCAAAGCGAATTTGTGCCGGTGACTACGAGCAGGTTATTGCTGCTAATAAAGCCGCTTGGGTTGCCTGCGACATAGCTGCTGCCGCATTGCACGACCGCGCCATTGGTAATGATGAATTGATCGAAGGAGCCGGCCCAGGCGATAAAGAGATCGGCGTTCATTGTCCACAGCGACCCCGGATCTGTCACCAATACCGAATTGTAATGGCCGCCCGGACTCGCGCTGGTGGTGTTGCCGTCCAAGGCAGACTGGCTGGATTGCACCACCCCACCGTTACTGATGACGAGGCGGTTAGTTGGGCCGCCATTACCGATATATAAGATGCCGCTGGTATTGCTCCAGTAACTATTCGTGCCGGTAATTACAGCAAGGTTGCCGGTGGACATGCCGCTGTTTCCAATTCGAGCCCCTGAGTTGATGACCGCTGCGCCGTTAGTAACGAGCAAGCGATTAAAGGAGCCTGCGTTTCCGACGTTTAAATTTCCGGCAGAAAGGATCGAGCCGCTGCCGGTGACGATTACCAGATTATTGGAGGAAAAGAGGTTCAGACCAATAGTAAAAGCACTAGTGTTTGAAACTGTGCCAGCATTGGTGATGATTAAAGTGGTGAAGGGACCGTTTGTGCCAATGTCGATAAGCCCGACAATATTGGTGTGAATGCCGTTGATGACTTTGGTTGCGCCGTCGTTGACTAATTGGGAGGTGGCGTTGAATGCACCTGCCAGAAAGAGGAGAGCCAGGAGCAGGTTTTTAACTTTGGCGCACATCATCACACTTCTGATTACCTTCGGAGAGCAAGGAAATCTTAGCGAAGTGCGCGCGAGGAAACAAGTGAAACAAGGCAGCCAATGGAGTTTTTAGGTCCGAGCGGCTGGTTTCATATCCTGTTGGCGAGCAGCCAGGTAAAGGAGCACAACGAGGATGGCGAAGGGAATGAGCGAAAGCAGATCCGCATTGGGGCCGTTGAAGAATTTGTTCTTCGTGGTCGCCCAGTCTGTAATCCGTGCATCCACTTTGTCGTAAACACCGGCAACGAGCGCGATGATAATTCCGGCAATCGCTCCGCCGGCGATGTATCCTGAAGCCATGAGCACGCCCGGACTTTTATCGCTTTCGGCGGCCAGTTGCGTTTCAGTGAGATTGCGGCCTTGCAGGCGTTTGCGCATGCCGAGATCGACCAACCAGCGGACAAGACCGCCAACGAAGATTGGCGCAGAGGACGAAATGGGGAGATAAACACCGACTGCAAAAGCGAGAGAAGAAATACCGCAGAGCTCAAGAACAACTGAGATCATCACACCGAAGAGGACCAGAGCCCAGGGAAGTTTCCGATCAAGAATGCCTTTGATAATATATGACATCAACTTCGCCTTGGGCGCGTCGTATTTGCGAACTTCAGTGCCATCAGGCAATTTCGTAAACGTGCCGTTGATGCCCGGATCAACGAACCAAATGGCCGCACCGCTTTCATCCACCAGGTAGCGGCCTTCCGGTCCGCCGGTTGCGTCGATTTTGTGCCAGACCCGGTAAGATTTTTGATCGGCGCGGGCCTGGCGTCCGCTGAGCTTTTCGGTTTCTGCAAGTTTGGTTGGATCCGTTTTTAAACCCGCAGCCACTTGCGAGGCGGGAACATAGACCGTGGAGTTTTGATTCAGCGCAAGGAGGATGGGCCCCATTAAGAGGGCCGAGGCAAGTGCCCCAATGGCGATCGCGATCTGTTGATATTTTGGAGTTGCTCCGACAAGAAACCCGGTCTTGAGGTCCTGGGATGTGCCGCCGCCGTTCGAGGCGGCTATGCACACGATAGCGCCGACTGTCAAGGCCGTGACGTAATAGGGCGGAGTCGTCCAGCCGACGAGGAGAAAGATTAAGGAGGTGAAGAGCAGCGTGGCGACGGTCATGCCTGAGACAGGGTTTGAGGAAGAGCCGATTTCACCGCAGAGGCGTGAGGAGACAGTGACGAAAAGGAAACCGAAGATCAGAATTAAGACAGCGCCGACCAAGTTCATTTGCAAAGTCGGCACCAGGCTGATGATGGTTAACAAGAGGATGATGCCGCCTGCGACAATTTTCATGGAGAGATCGCGTTCGGTGCGGGGAGCAGAATGACTGCCAGAATTGCTGGCACGAGGGCTGAAATCGGCAAGGCCCGCACGCAACCCATGCCAGATGGTGGGCGCGGAGCGGATGAGACTGATGATTCCCCCGGCTGTAACCGCGCCTGCGCCTATATAT
>DASWRJ010000517.1:0-2903 GCA_036403255.1 Verrucomicrobiia bacterium | reverse complement strand
CTGGCCGGCGCCGACCATAAGCTCGAGCAAGTTTATCATATCGCCTACATCGCTCACGCCCCGCTCGAACCGCGCGCCGCAGTCGCGGAATGGAAAGGGGAAAATCTTACTGTCTGGACGGGCACGCAACGGCCATTTGGCGTGCGCTCGGAATTGGCGCAGGCGTTTCGGATCCCCGAGAATAAAATTCGGGTCATCACTCCCGACACTGGTTCCGGATATGGCGGCAAACATACCGGTGAGGCGGCGGTCGAGGCGGCACGGCTGGCGAAGGGAGCCGGCAAACCGGTGAAGCTGGTCTGGACGCGCCAAGAGGAATTTACCTGGGCTTATTTCCGGCCGGCCGGAGTCATAGAGATTTCCAGCGGGGTGAAAAAAGACGGCACGATTACGGCCTGGGAATTTCATAATTACAATTCCGGTGGTTCGGGCATACGCACCCCGTACACAGTTGCGAATCAAAAAGTCGAGTTTCATAACACACGCTCGCCGCTGCGCCAGGGTTCCTATCGCGGGCTGGCTGCCACCGCCAACCATTTCGCGCGTGAATCGCACATGGACGATTTGGCGCGAGCTATAGGGATGAACCCGCTCGAATTTCGGTTGCGCAATCTCAAAGAGGAGCGGCTCAAGGCGGTGCTTCAGGCGGCGGCGAAGGAATTTCGCTGGGGTAAGACGAAGGCCGCCCCTGGTCATGGCTTTGGTTTGGCATTGGGCACCGAAAAAGGCTCTTACCTCGCGACGTGCGCGGAGGTCGCGGCCGATAAAGACAAAGGCGAACTCTCCATCTTGCGAGTCGTGGCTGCCTTTGAATGTGGTGCCATTGTGAATCCGGATCATCTCAAGAACCAAATCGAGGGCGCTATCATGATGGGTCTTGGCGGCGCGTTGTTTGAAGCAATCGAATTTGATAACGGCAAAATCACGAATGCGCGGTTCTCGGAATATCGCGTCCCGCGCTTCAGTGACATGCCTGAAATCAGCGTGGTGCTGCTGGATCGGAAGGACCTGACCTCTGCCGGTGCGGGCGAAACTCCGATTGTCGGCATCGCGCCGGCCGTTCGGAATGCTATCCTCGACGCGACCGGCATTCGGCTGAATAAGATGCCAGTGGCTCCAGAGGGCCTAAAGGCTTAAGAATTCGAGCTCTGGCTTTTGACGCTTTACCAACTTCACCTGTATTACCCGCGACAAGTCCGCTCAGTGCAACTGAAGGCGAAAGAATAAATTCCCCGACGCAGAACTGCCGTTATAGGAATAGAGGCCGTTCGCATCAACAATCTGGCTGGAATCGACCGTTGTCCACGGGCCGGTGATTTTACCAGCAGTTTGCAGCAGATAGCGCGGCGCTGGTGAAGGCCAGGTAACGCTTAAATCTGAAAATTGATCAACGCTCACGCTTAACCTTGGCGGGGCAACATTTGCAATTGCAAAATTATCGAATGTGCTGTCCGCGGCATGGTTTTTTGTTGAGCTATTATCGTAGGTGAAAAGTCCAATGTTCCCTGTGGCGTAAGTAGCATCCGTCGCAAACAGGGTCGCGATGGGAGTGGTCACATCCGGCAACTGAAAAAGCATCCCGGTAAAGTCACTGCCGCTGCCGACAAAAACCATTCGGTAGTGGTTGACGGGGTTCAAAGAAATGTTCAAGGCGGTGGTCATATCGGTGCCGCCCTCATTTGTGATCCTGAGCAACTCCAATTCGCCGAAGGCGTTCCGTCCGGTGCGCGTTGCGTACGTGAATCCGTACCCATTCAACGTCCCCAGGCCAGGATTGCTGACGCGCGTCAGAATGCCAAAAATCTGGTCCAGGCTATTGTCCCAGTTTACCAAATCGACCGTTAGATAGAATTGCGAGTAAGTGACCCCTGTGAGCAAACTGCCCGCCCGGCCTGGCCCGTAAGTGGCGGGATTTTGGCAGGGGCTCGCCTGGATGCGATAAGCGCCATTCACCACGCTCCATGTTCCTGTGCCGCCCACGCCGAAACCGCGCAAAGGATCGCTATGGGTCCAAAGATTATCATTCCCGCTGCTAAAGTCATCGACCTCGGCGCGCAACCAAGCTGCACTGTTGATGCCGAGCAAGAGAGCGCCGACCAGCCGAAGTGAATATGCAATGGATTTCATAAGACCTGATTGGTTTAGTTAAAGCCCAAATTTCATCCTCAATAGCTACTCCACGGGTTGAGCTCATCATCGCGAATTGTGGGTAATTCGCAACCCTGAAATTCTCGCATGTGCGAAGGCAATAAAATGGCTTGACCACCTTGACCAATTGGGTGATTTCCAAGTGTTGCGCGAATGTAATATTCGCCACAACCAGCCGAAATAAACTGCGCCCGCATCAGTAATCAGGAAAAGAAGTTTAGATTTGGAAGGGCGGAAAGGAGGTTTGTTTAGCCTTGCCCAAATCGATCGAGTCTTGTGGATTGGGAATTAAACCGCGACAGAGCGGGGTGCTACGCGCCGTGGCCCACTAGTTCCCCACAAGACACGAAACTCTTGAAGAGATTAAGTTAATTGAGCATAACGTCAGTGACTAATAACTTGGTGGCAGGTGTGTTCGGTTGGGTGCAAAAGGGAGTTTTAGGAATTCATATGGCCAGGTTTACCTAGGCACTGCGTACCAACCATAAACCACGCGGCGGGCCACAGCTCCGCTGCCTTGAAAGGCCTCAAATGAACCGGCGAATGCAAGACTCCCGTTATCTTGAGATTGCATGAGATAACCGGTATAGATCTGGAAGGAGGATGGGTTGCCTTTGTCGATCAAGCGCATGAAGGTGAGCTTCCATGATTGATCATCCCAGAAGCCAATGATGGTTTGCCCGTAAACAGTGGAACTGCCGAGCAGGTTACCATTTGCATCGATTCCTTCAATCCAAAGTTGGCCAGAATAGCCA
>DASWRJ010000516.1:0-4640 GCA_036403255.1 Verrucomicrobiia bacterium | reverse complement strand
GCCACCGGCAACGAGGAAACTGGCCCAGGGATGAGTAACTTTGAACGTAACAGAACTAAGTGTCCCCGTGGCGTCATCGCCATTTTTTTCGTAAGTACCAATCCAGAATTGCCCCTGATGATTGCTCTGCATATCAGCGCGGCGCGGATGCACCGTGTCGCCCTTTATGGGCAAGCCCTCGAAAGCATTGCCGGTAGCCGTCCAATCTTCAAGCGTGCCCTCTTCAAAATCGAGATTGAGCGGCTTGCCATCTGATCCAAGCGGGAGTTGGCCCGTCGGCGTGAGGTCGGCGGCACTAACAAAAAGCGGTGTGACGAGGATGCTGCAGAGAGTAAGGAGTTTTAGATTCACAGTTCATTTTTAAGAGAATGAGCTTTGAAGGCAAGACTGCACTGGCTCAAGCATTTGATTGAAATCCCTGATACAAGCGGCCGCCCGAAAAGGCTTTGCCACGCCAAAATTCAGGGGCACAGCTAAAACTCCAAATGCTGGATTATTTGGCTGCAGTTTGCTGTGGCAGCGGCACTTGCCCGACTCGCCCAAGATAATAAAGCAAATCACGCACTTCCTGATCCGACAACGGGGCGAGCAGGCCCTCAGGCATCATGGAAAGTTCGGTCTGCTTCTGCGAAGCGATGTCCGATTTAGCAACAGTCAGGAGTTCGTTCGCCGTTTGAATCACTACGGCTTTGTCATCGTGCTGCTTGGCGATGCCGACAATGCTCCGGCCATCTTTTGTCTCAATCTCGGTCGTGCGATATTCGTTGGGAATGACCGCATTGGGATCGAGAATATTTTCCAGTAGATAATTCAGATCAGCGCGGTTTGCCCCGGTAAGTTCCGGCCCGACTTTCCCCCCGGAGTCGAAGAGAGTATGACATTGCGCACAGACTTTGTTGAACACGACGCGCCCAGGAGAAGCATTGCCCGGCTGCGATCCGCCCATCCCATAAATGCGCCGATAACGATCTATCTCCGCTTTTTTGTCGGCGCTGGTCTCGCGCACAGCTCCGTAAATTTTAGCCACTTGCGCCTGCACATTGGCATCTTTGAGATTGCGCAATTGCCGAATCACATCCGCCGTTAAGTCTTTCGATGGAACTTTGCCCTCACCAACAGAAGCGAGCAGCGCCCTGGCATATGCTGGCCGCGAAGCGAGCGTGTTCAAGGCATCCCGCTTTTGCACTCCATCAAAGCTTGGATAAACCGCCAGAATTGCCTCAGGCGTTTTCGGGTCATTGTATGTGGCGAGGGCGCGCAGGGCTGCGCCGCGCAGCACGGCTTCATCCAGCAACGGCTTCAGCGCCGTGGGCAGCTCCGGGTCTTTGATCGAGACCAGCGAATCCAGAGCCGCGCGGCGCACTCCTGGGGAAGCGGTCGCGTCCGACAATTCCTTGCGCAAAGCCGCCAGCGCTTTCTGGCTGCCGAACGTGAGCGAAATGCTTTGCACCAAAGTTCGTACCTCGGCATTGGCGCTTTCGGCGAGCCTAGTCTCGATTGCTTCCCAACCTTGTGGCATAGGCACGTTCCGCTGTCCTTTGAGCGCGGCAGCCAAACCCGCCAGCATTTCCGATTGTTTCGCCGCTTCGCTGACGCTCGAGAGTTTTTCCGCAATTAAATCACGCGCTTCGGCGGTATTCATGGACGCGATGCGGCGCGTCGAGAAATTCAAGATCTGCGGAATGCCAGTATCAATGGCAGTTTCCAATGTCTCCCTTGGATGCCCGGCCACCAGCGGCTCCATCGCGTACCAATACATCAGCGGCAGATTATGGTCCGAAGCGTCTTCAGTGTGACGGAGCAGCCGTTGCACAAGCTTCCCGCGCATTTCTTCAGATGGAACGCGCTGCGCTGCTGACGCGATGAAGCGTCGAACAAGAGGAGACTTATCAGATTCAGCAAGCCCGAGCAGGTCAGGGTCCGCTTTCAGGCCTTTTTCTTTCGCCTCCTGCACTAAACGCGCAATGTTTTCGACACTGTCGAAAGCCAATTGAATGGTCCAGGCGCGCACCCATTCATCGTCGCTCTTGAGATTTTCGATCGCGGTGCGGGCATCCAGGCCACCCACCATATGCAGCGCCCAGAGCGCCCTAATCCGCGCAGGCGACGTTTTTGCGCTGTGAATCATATCGCGCAAACGGTCCAGCGTGGTTGCCGTAATTTTATTTTCTGCGCCGCGTTGCTGCAAAATCTGCCGCGCGTGGCGGCTTATAAACTCGTTTTTCGACACGGCCATCTCTGCGAGTTCTTCATCGGTCGCCCGAGCCAGATCGACTTTGGTCTTCTTTTGCTCGTTATAAACAATTTTGTAAATGCGGCCATTCGATCGGTCGTGACCATCCTCGCGCGTGTGATGGCACTGATTCTGATCGTACCAATCGATCACGTAAACCGATCCGTCCTGGTCGTAACGCTGGTTGAGCGTCTGGGACCATGAGTCGTTGAAATTGACAAAATCTTTCCCGTGCCGGCCAATGTAACCCGAACCCGCCCGCTCCGGCACGTCCATGTTCAAGCGTTGACCGTGAATGTTCCCGATGATGAGGTTGCCGCGATAATCGGCGGGCCACGATTCACCGAGGTAACACATCATGCCCGCATGCGCGTGCCCGCCGCCGGCCGAGTCGCTGCGGGCGTTGGCTGCGTGTGGCCCGGCGTTTCCAGCCCAGTGCACATGGTCCCCGTGCTGTTTGATATCGTCATATATATACGGATCCACCGGCTTGCCTTTGCCTTTCGAGTAAAGTTGTGTCTCCTGCGGGCCAACCGCGAAATGTTCTCCGCCCTGGCGCTCGATGCGTGCACCCTGGATCATGTGCCACAAATGCGGGATCACGCACATCTCCGCCCAAAGCTGACCGTTTTCATCGAAGTCAATGCCCCATGGATTGCTCCCGCCTTCGGTAAATACCTCGAAAGTGTGCCGCGTGGGATGATAGCGCCAAACACCCGCGTCCATCCATTGACGCTCGTTTTCGGGCGTGCCTGGCTTGCCGGGATGCGACGGACAAAACACGCCATGGCAGCCGTAAAGCCACCCATCGGGCCCCCACGTAAACGAATTTAAAACCTCATGCGTATCAGCAGTATAATTCCAGCCATCGAGCAAAATCTGCGGATCCCCAGCCGGCTTCGGATCGTTCCAATCGTCCACCGGCACAAACATCAAATATGGCGCCGCGCCGATCCAAACACCGCCAAAGCCAATTTCCAGGCCGCTGACCAGATTCAGATGGTCCATGAACACTGTTTTCCGATTAAATTTGTGGTCCCCATCTGTGTCTTCAAAAACCAGAATGCGATCCGCGCCAGCGAAAATGTCCTTGAGCTGACCCGGCGAAGCCTTTGTGGGATCGTCGGCCGCGGCTCGTTCTTCCTTCGGCGGATTGCCTTTGCGTTTGGGATAAGTAAACCCTTCCGCCACCCAAACACGCCCTCGATGATCCAGGCAAAAAGCAATCGGCTGGCGCACATCCGGCTCGCCGGCGAACACATGCATTTTGAAACCATTCGGCAGTGTGGCCACTTCGGCCGCCTTTTCCGGTGGCAAACCGGCGTAAGGCACAACGTCGGCAGGCGGCACATCGGCAGCGGCAAGTGCGGACAAAGCAGTGGAGAGGAACGCGACGCAACGGGCGATGAGCACAGACGTTTTCATAGTGTAGTCCGTCGAGGGTAAATGGATCGGCCGGAGTTGCCAAGATTTTGCCGACGTCCATTTGGCTGTGATAAATAATGTGCCAAAGAAGATAAATTGGCGTGCGAAATTGGCGTTTTGAGCGATAAGCTCTTGCATGGATCCCAGCGTGCCGAAAATGCAGTTCAACGAAATGACCATTCCGCTCATTCGCGAGCATTTCCGCTTGGTGGCTGAAGTGCGCGCGCTGAAAGGCTGGGTGCGCGAGATGTGGCTGCAAAATCCCGCCAGCCAAAACAGCGAGGAAGCCGGCCGCGCGCAGTTCGATCGCGAGTTTGAGACATTAGCCGAGAAAACCTTTTCAGCGATGCTCGAGGAAATTGAAAAGGCGAATCCGCGTCTGGCCGGCCTTTTGGATAATCGTGACCTCGGCCAAATTCCTGGGGAAGAGGTTTGATCGTCCAATGCTTAGTTGAGCAGCCGATACCAATTATCCCGCTGGTGCGGCTCGAGACCGAGATCGCGAATGAGCCGCTGCATGTCGGCCGTGCCCATCCGAAAAGTGGTCCCTGCCTGGCTGACCACGTTTTCCTCGATCATAATGCTGCCGAGATCATTCGCGCCGTACTTCAGGGCAATTTGGCCAATCTCCTGCCCCTGCGTGACCCACGAGCTTTGGATATTAGGAATGTTATCGAGATAAATGCGCGCCAGCGCCTGCATCCGCAAGTATTCGCTTGAACCAACCGTCGGCGCTTTCAATTTGGTATGCTCCGCCTGAAACGTCCACGCGATGAAGGCCGTAAATCCCTTTGTCGGCGGAGCCTTCGCATTGATCCGCTCGGACTCATACATCAGCGATTTATCCTGTTGCGCGCGCACGCGTTCCAGGTGCGCGATCCGCTCTTCCACGGATTCCACATGCCCGAACATCATCGTCGCGGTTGAAGCCAGCCCCAGGCGATGCGCGGCATCCATCACGCCCAGCCAATCATCACTCATC
>DASWRJ010000515.1:0-5305 GCA_036403255.1 Verrucomicrobiia bacterium | reverse complement strand
CCGTATAAACCGGCCCCGAGCACAATAACAATGACATAAAGCGCGGCCCGCGCGGGTGTAGAGCGGGCCAATTCAGAGCGGATTTGTTCCGGTTCCCCGCGCAATAACGTGGAGACGTTCGCGAATTGGAAGATGTTTTCGTTTGCTGGCACAGTGGCTCCCCTTTCGCCGTTACGCAGCATCGTGCAATTCCGACCCGGCATGATCCTGAATCCATTGTTCGACTTCGTCAATGGTGCAATCGGGGGTGGATGTGCCCGCCGTCAGGCCGACTGTTTCAGCGCCCGTGAACCATGCAAGCCGCAAATCCCGCGCGGATTGGACCTGATGGACCTGCGAGCAATATTGCGCGCAAGTGCGCGCCAACTCGTGGGTGTTATTGCTGTGCGCTCCGCCGATTACGATGACCACATCTGAATGGCGTGCCAAATCAATGGCTGCGGTTTGGCGTTGCTTCGTTGGCTGGCAAACAGTATCCACGTAACGCACTTCGGAATGCGGAAATCGTTGCTCGATTTGCCAAACCAAATGCCGCACCCGATCCGCAGGTTGAGTTGTTTGGGCCACAATCCCGTAGGAAGGGCGCTCCGGAAGCTCTTCAACATCGGTCTGCGAAAGGACAACACCAAAATCGTCGAGATCTCCCGTCAGGCCGCGAACTTCAACATGGTCGTGTTTGCCGATAATGACGGGGAAATAACCTTGTTTGACGAGCTTGAGAATGGCGCGGTGCGCGTGATGCACGAGAGGACAAGTGGCTTGCACAATCTCAAGCCCCTGCTCGCGAATTTTCTGCAGAGCGCGATCGGAAGCGCCGTGCGCGGTAATCATGACCCGCCCAGTGCGGACCTCAGCGACCTGGTGCTCAATTCTTACCCCTTGTGAGCGAAGTTGTTGGAGGACCAATTCGTTATGCACCAGGTCGCCGAGAATAGTCAGAGGTTCAGAGCTGGATTCGCGAAGGGCCAGTTCGATGGCGTCACGGACCCCAAAGCACATGCCAAGATGGGCTGCGCGTATTATCTTCATACAAATTCTTTAGACCGATTTCGTTGAGTTTAGGCTATGCCGGGCATCCATGAATTCCAGGCACACTTTGCGATACAAAGTAACTGACTCTCACTATCGTCCATTGTTCAAAAAAACTCAAAAGATTTTATTTCAACTTGGTTTGCTCGATGATTTGCTCGAGCAAGTTAATGTAGGCGGTAAAGGCCTTCTTCCCTTCCGCGGTGAGGCTGTAAGTGGTCAGTGGGCGTCCCGATTGAAATGCCTTGGTTACAGACACATAGCCCGCTTCCTGGAGGGTGCGCATGTGCGCTGTAATGTTACCATCCGTCATTCCAAGTGTGTCTCGCATCTCTGTAAACGAGAGATGTGCGGTCGCGGCCAGGAGCGACATAATAGCGAGCCGCCCTTTTTCGTGGATCACTCGATCCAATTGCAGAAATGGTTCAGGATTCACTTCTTCTCTGTGAAATAAAGATAAACCCCATAGGCCAGATGGAGCAGGCCAAAAAATACGCCCATGAGAGAGTGCGCTGCGGTAGCGGTCTGCAGTTTCTCGAAAAAAATAGTGCCTAAACCAAGGGCAGTTCCGGCCAGTATGAAGAGCCAGGCAAACAGTTTAATGCCTCGCTGCATAAAAAATGCGGCTGCATGAAGGGCACAGCCGTAAATCACGATCCAAAACAGCGCCAGCACCCAACCCGCATCCGGCAATGGTCCCCACACAAAAATGGCTCCTGCCGAAAGCCCAACGAAAAAGGCGGGCGCAAGGGCCTGGCTTACTCGGCGTGTTGGCAAAGACCAGAATGCTTCGGCTTCCTTTAAGGCTTGGCGGCGCACCAACAAAAATGAGGCGAGCAATGCCAGTGCGCTGACAAAAATCCAGAAAAGGCTAAATTCGCGATTTGACGTGAGCGGTTTCACGAGCAGGGGAATGAGGGCGGCGGCTGTGCCAATCGTTCCCGAGACAAACATGATCGGGGCGAGCGCGCGACGATAGACCGAGGAGCGTTCCATTAAAGTTCGAATCACCTGCAAGTGTTCAGCCGCCCAGTTAGATTCCATAAAGACTTTGTAACGCAAAGAATAGCTGAAGGCCAAGCAAATTAGAAGCCAGCTCAAGACGTCCAAACCGGCAAATTTCGCCTCTTTTCAGACGTTATTTTCATTGATTGTTAATGAAAAAAGTTCATTATAGATGCGCTCATCCTCGGTAAAGCACGGACCTAAACTGGCTTGTTTGATTTGGACAATCCAATAAGCGAGGGGGAGCCAGAATTAATATGTATTCGCAGCACCTTGGGCGCAATCTGCCGAAATTCCTTCTGGCCTTTTTCATTTCCTCTTTGGCATGCGGCTATGGAAGGGCCGCTGATAATGTCTTTATCTCCGAATTCATGGCGGTGAATAATCGGACCTTGCCTGACGAGGACGGCGATTTCTCCGATTGGATCGAAATTCATAATGGGGGGACGAACACAGTCAACCTGGGGGGCTGGTATCTCACAGATAAAATCTCGCAGCTCACTGAATGGCAATTTCCTGCGACCAACTTGGCGCCCAATGGTTATCTGATTGTGTTTGCTTCCGGCAAAGACCGCCGCGTAGCGGGCGCGCCTTTGCACACCAATTTCAAGCTCGGTTCGGATGGTGAATACCTGGCGCTAGTCCAGCCGGATGGGACAACTATTGCTTCCGCATTTTCTCCGAAGTTTCCGGCGCAAGTAGCGGATGTCTCTTATGGACTGGCATTGGTTCCCACCGTTACAAGCCTGATTGCGAGCGGTGTCACCGCCCGAGTGCTCATCCCCGGCGACGATAGCTTAAGCACGGCATGGACCACGCCAGGGTTCAATGACGCAGGCTGGCTCACTGCCCAGACTGGCATTGGCTTTGATTACGATGATTCAACGCCGTTCGTGCCAGCCACTATCGCAAATTCAGTTCTCGATTTCTCTGGCACGCAAGGCCAGGACAACTGGTATTACGGTTACTGGAACAAAAAGAATGACGCGGATGGAAAGTATTCAGATTCTGAATTCGTGGCTTTCCCTAATCTCGGTGGCGGGTTTGGCGCGAATAATTTTTGGAACGGCTCCATTTGGGATTGGTTCAATGGTGATCCTCCTTATATCCAATTAGGCAGCCAGGGTGGACGCCCTTCAGGTGATAATGGCAACGGCGCTTTGCCTGTGCATTGGGCTATCCGTCGCTACATCTGTGAGACCAATGGGCCTGTGACGATTACTGGAAATATTACTCACACAAGCGATTGGGTTTATGTGACTCAAAGTGGTTTTGCGGCCAACAGCATTCTATATATTTATCAACTTGGGCCGGGCGAGGGGTTCATCGATGATATAAAATTGGTGCAGGGATTGGTGCCTGAATCGGGCGTCAATGTACTGCAGAACGGCGATTTTGAATCCGGATCGATTGCGCCCTGGGTCCCGGGCGGTGTGGGAAATCTGAGCCAATCTTTTGTAACCTCGGCAGTAAAGCATGGCGGAAATTTCAGTTTGCACATCGTCTCGACTGCCTCTGGGACAAGCGCGAGCAGCGCCATCGCTGTGACGAACAGCCCCGCATTAATCAGTGGGCAGCCTTATACTTTGAGTTATTGGTATCTTCCGGTCACCAATAGCAGCCAGCTCGTTGTACGCACATCCGGCAGTTGGATAGGGACGACGCCTGCGTATTGTGGCGATGGTACGATTGGCCGAATCTTTGTGGATGGGACGGAAGTCTTCACTCAGCGCGCATTTGTCAACAGCACGGATTATTCAATCACGGTGGCAGCACAAACAGGATCGAGGATTGATTTTGTGCTCGACCCTGGTCTAACGAATAACGACCTCTGCGACAATACCAGCTTCACTGCGGCCGTAAAAACCACTGACCCTACAGTGGCTATCGTCGCTGATTCCGTGGCCGATTGGTCGGTCACCGGTTTGCAAGGATACAAAAATTGGTATTACGGCTTTTGGAACGGCGGCACAGGTTTCCCATTGCCCAGCTACAGCGCCGGAGCGTTCACTCCATTTCCAAATGCGGGTGGTCCGCCGGGCACGAATAACTTTTGGGATGGTCAATCCTGGCATGCGCCCTTTGGCAGCACACCCATCGATGAGATTGGTCAGTATGCAATGATTCCGAATGGCAATAATGATGGTGCAATCCATTGGGCTATTCGGCGCTGGGTTAGCACTGTGAACGGCACGATTACTCTCAATTACCGGATTGAGAAGCCGGAGACAACAGGCGGAGGCGCGACCGTTCGCATCTTCAGAAATGGCTCACAAATCGATGCCGCCAACGTACCTGCCTCTTTGGCCTCCGTGCTTAACCGCAAAATCGATCTCGTAGGAGTGCAGGTTGGAGATTTGATTGATTTTGCCCTTGATCCTTCCGCTTCTGGTGACTTCAATGATACTGGCGACGAATGCCTTGTGAGCGTCACTATTCAAGGCCATCCCAGTCTTACGAGCCAGGTGGCTGGCAACATTGGCGCGGCCATGCATAACGTGAACGCTTCGGCTTATATCCGCATTCCTTTCAATGTCAGCGATCCTTCCGTCGTTCAATTCCTCACTTTGCGGATGAAATACGATGACGGATTCATTGCGTATTTAAACGGAACTCAGGTCGCCACGGTCAATGCGCCGGCTTTGCCAACCTGGAACTCAGCCGCCACGACCTCCCGATCGGATGCTGATGCAGTCAATTACCAGGATTTCGACATCACAGGCTTGCGCGGGTTGTTGCAGTTTGGCCAAAACGTTCTCGCCATCCAGGGCCTCAATGCCAGCGCAGGAGATTCTGACTTTCTGATTTTGCCGGAGTTGCGCGCCACGAGCGTTAATTTTGATCCGAACGCCTATCGCTATTTTATCTCGGCCACTCCCGGTGCTGCGAATGGCCCAGGCAGCACCAATTTAGGCCCTATCATCGCGAGCGCCAGCCATGCGCCGAAGGTGCCGTTGAGCAATCAGGATTTAACAGTTACTGCCCAGGTGGGCGCGTCGCAGCGGCCGGTTAGTTCCGTCACACTGGTTTATCGCGTCATGTATAGCAATGAAGTGAGCGTCCCTATGTTTGATGACGGCTTCCACAATGACGGCGCGGCTGGCGACGGAATTTACGGAGCCACTATTCCGCATGGAGTGGCGCAACCCGGACGGATGATTCGATATTATATTTTCGCCCGTGATTCAGCTAACGTTGGCTCACGCTTGCCCACGTTCGAGCAGGTGCTCGATTCACCGCAATACCTGGGAACGGTTGTTTCCGATCCTTC
>DASWRJ010000514.1:0-8171 GCA_036403255.1 Verrucomicrobiia bacterium | reverse complement strand
AAAGTCCCCACGATATTGGTCGTAATGAAATCGCCCGGCCCGCTAATCGAGCGGTCCACGTGCGATTCGGCCGCGAGGTGCAGGACATGCGTGATCTCGTGTTTTCGCACCACCTCGAGTGTCCCTGCTTTGTCGCGCAGATCAATTTTCTCGAACCGGTATTTCGGATGGCTGGCCACCTTTTCCAGATTGGCCAGATGCCCGGCGTAAGTTAGGCAATCCAAATTCACCAGGCGCTGGATTTCCGGGCGCTCAATAATGTGATGGATCAAATTGGATCCGATAAAGCCCGCGCCGCCTGTGACAAGTAAATGCATAAATTAACTTCTTAGGTCATCGTAGAAGATGCGGAAGCCTTGAGCCAGCTTTTCAGCAAGGTCCTGGCGTGCAATGCGGTAAGGGAGGGCAGCCCGTTCTGCGCGTCGGGATGGCCCAAAGAATTTAGGTTGCGGCGCGCAGCGGAGTGCGCGCCGTACCGCATCAATTCAGGAAAATAAACTCGTTGCTGTTCAGGAGCACCCGGCAGGCGCTGGCCAAACCATGTTTGCGCGCGTAGGCGGCAAACTCCTGGCTTTCATCGGCTCGTGCGGGGCGGGTCAGCGCGAGTTCAAAGGCGAAGACAACTTGTTTGTCGAGGTCCTTTGATTGCTGCTCGAGCCGTTCGGCGAAATGTTCAGCCTGGCGCGCGACGAATGCATTGTTCCAAAGCGCCAGCGCTTGTTGCACGGTTACGCTCGTGTTGCGCACGGGCGTGAGTTGATCTCCAGCCGGGCAGTCGAGCGCATCCATGAACGGATCGGGCAAAGTGCGAAAAAGAAACCGATAGACGCTCCGCCGATGTGAAGTGGGGCTATCCACATTGAATTTTGTATAATCGATCTTCGGTGTCACATGCGCGCCTGCTTGCAAATCAAACTGCATGTCGCTCGGGCCGCCCATGCGCAAATCAAGTCCGCCCGATACCGCCAGCACGGCATCGCGCACTTGCTCCGCATCCAGTCGCGTGCGGTTAAAATGCGAAAGCAAGCGGTTGTCCGCGTCGATGGATTGCGCCGTGGCGGAGGCATGGCAATCCTGCCGATACACCGAACTGGTCACGAGCAGCCGATCCAATTGCTTGAGCGAGCCATGCGCCTGATCGCGAAACCAGAGGGCCAACCAATCGAGCAGCTCCGGATGCGAGGGTGCGCCGCCCATTTTTCCGAAATCGTTCGGCGTATCCACCAGCCCGCGTCCGAAATGCTCGTGCCAGGCCCGATTAACAATCGACCGCCAGGTAAGTGGATTTTCCGGCGCTGTAATCCATCGAGCCAGGGCTGCGCGGCGTAAACCTTCGCTTTCTCCATCCGGCAGATTGAATTGCGCCGACAACGATTTTATGCACGAGAGGGCTCCCGGAACGGCTGGGCCGATCGGTTTGGTCACCTCCCCGCGCTTCAGCACCTGGATGGGACGCGGACCGCCAAATGGCTTCAGATTGCTGTCCGGCTCATAATCGGCGGCAGCGGCGTAAACAAGCGAAGGCCTGGGCAATGCTTCCAGCTCACGGCGAATGCGCCGCTTCAGGAAAAAAGAGGCAATCATTTTCCGTTGTTCAGGCGTGTGCTCCGCTGCCGCGGTTTGCATGAGCTTCTTCATTTCATCCGAAACGGCGATCGGATGAATCGAGGGCGGGCCCGCAAATACGGAGAGGCGGGGGCGGCGCAGCAGATGAATCTCGCCATGCGTTTGCTTAAGCAGAAACGTCAGCCTCGCGCCGGCTGGAATTTCCAGCGGCTGCGCGAGTTCAAAAATCGCTTCATGCGGCTGCCCCACCTTTGGATAAATGCCCCATGCCGTTTTTTCATCCTTGTCAATCGCCTGCCGGATCGGCTGCCCATTCTCTTCGAAATCCGCGCTCGGATGGATCAATGTAATTTCCCGCGGCTGGATCGCGTTCGGCTCGAAGACAAGCATTTGAATTTCACTCAGGTGAAAATTGCCGTTGTTCGCCCGGCCCGGTCCTTTGGTTGGTATATTCGCGTCCGTCAGCGCCTCGATCCGAATGGCCGTAATCACCGGCACAGGCGGAGTCGCCACTGAGATTGTATAAACGTCTTTTTCAGGTTGATGCCCGCTGGCGATAATTGAATCGTCCTCTTGTCGCGTCATGGTGCTGCCCCCAGCTGACACGAAGACTTCAGGGTGCAGCGTTTTCCATTGCGCATTGACCATCAGAAAATCACGAATCATGGCGGTCGCCTCCGTTTGGGCCGCGGCACTGAGCAAAACGTTGGTGTCGCCCGCCTCGACTTTTTGCCGCAGCGCCAGCAGTTCGCGTCGTTTCTGGCGAACATGATTGTCCACATCATACGCGCGATTGGCGCGATCTACCCCAGCGAAAACCGCTTGCAGCGCGTAATAATCGCGCTGGGGAATCGGATCGAACTTGTGGTCGTGGCAGCGAGCACATTGCACCGTCGTGCTGGTGAAACTTTGCATCACAGTTGTGAGCATGTCGTCGCGATCCAGGTAGCGCGCCACCTGCCGGTCAATCGTGTCTTCACGAATGTCCCTGAGCGAACTCTCATCCCATGGCCCCGCCGCCAGGAAACCAAGGGCCACGGTCGCGTTTGCGTCTTCGGGAAACAAGACATCGCCCGCCACCTGCTCCTGCACAAATCGGGCATATGGTTTGTCGCTATTGAAGGAATTGATCAGATAATCCCGATAAGGCCAGGCGTTGGTACGTATCCGGTCCTGGTCGTGGCCATGCGTCTCCGCAAAATGCGCCACATCCATCCAATGCCGGGCGCGGCGTTCGCCGTAGCGCGGCGAATCGAGCAGGTGATCGACCACATGCTCGTAAGCTTGCGGCGCCGGATCAGCGAGGAAGGCCCGCACCTCTGCGGGGGTGGGCGGCAGGCCAATCAAATCAAAATAAACCCTGCGCAGCAGCGTGCGTTTATCGGCCTCGGCACTGGGCGGCAACTGCGCTTTTTCCAGTGCGCTTAAAATGAATGCGTCCACCGAAGTGCGCGGCCAGCGCTGGTTTTGCACTTCGGGCAGCTTTGCTGGCTGTAATGGATTAAACGCCCAGGTGTTGGTGGACTCCGCGCCCATCAGCATTCCCGCCCCTTCGAGCAGCAGGAATAAAGTGGCAATAAGGCGCGCGATCATTTTCTGGCTTATTCTGTATCTTAAGCAATTGGACGCTGCATTCAACCTTTGGCTTTATGGTAATTTCGCGACCCACTCATGCTCATTTTTCCGGCGGTCAAAAAGCGATGCTCTCTTCAAGTTACGCCCAATTGCCATGCCTTTTGTCTTAATTCTCGCTCCCTCCCTCCTTCAAACTGGACATTTGAAACGTGACACTTTTGACTCATCAAAGTTGGTCAAAGCTGTGCCAAACCTCGTCAAAGCTAAACGAACCTCAATTTCCACTGATTACTGCGCTTTTACATGCAGTTGTTTTCGTTTCGAAATTTTTTGACAAATGGCACCCTTTGCGCTTAATTAGGCGCCTTGAATCGAATGAACACTATTCGACGACATAAGATGCAACCGTGCTGCGCGGCCATGCTGGACGTAATTTCCGTCTGGTGTTCGGTAACGCGGCTCACCGGCAACGTGGAGGTAAACTTCTAAAAGAGTTACCCAGATTTTCCGAGAACCCACGATTGCCTGACAATCGTGGGTTTTTTATTGGTGAAATCAAATGGTGGCCCTGCGGAAAGGGCGCCGAAAAGAAAAGTAAATGAACACATTGAAACAAAAGTTAAGACCCAGTTTCGAACCGGAGACCCGGTTCGATGTGGATGCTGTGCCCGCTCCATTTCGAGGGGCGCAACCAGTGGAAATCGAATTCCTCAAGGATAAGCTTTTGCGGCAAGCCCTTCAGGCCACGGCCAAGGGAGAGCATTATGCTCCATTACGGCGCGCGGCCAATGAAGCGGCGGCATTAGCGTGGCTCACGCCTTTCCCGCTTTTGCTCTTGCCCGGTCTATTTGAGGAATTGGCGCGAAAAGCGAAAGAGCAATCTGAACAACAATCCCGTGTGCTCAAGCGCAGCCACAAACTGATGAGAGTCGCCGCATGAAAAATGGCATTCCTCCAACTCAAGGTCAGAGAACCGAACACTGTTGCGGTATTGGCGCCCGAATGCACAGCATTCCTGGCCAGTAGTCGTACAGTTTTCGATTCTCTGACTTTCGAGTATTTCAACGCTTCATGATGCGATCTGAGAAGCAGGCCGATTTCCTCCTCGATAAAATGCGCCGTTGGTAAACAATGGGCCGCATGGACGTGAATAAGCCAGTCCTTCGCTGCATATGCGCGATGGCGTTCTCGATTGCTTTTGCGCCATGCCTCCTTGCCCAAAAGCAACCCGTTTCCGTGACAGCTCCAGCGGCCGCGCCTGACGATAAGCCCTGGCCACGCTATACTCTCAATGCCGAGCAAACCTGGCTCTGCAATCTGCCGCATGGAAAGGCTTTTGATGCTTCCGGCCTGCTTATCCAGCCAGATGGAGCTTTGCTTATCGAAGACAATAACGGCATCGGCATCTACCGTGTCCAGTTCACGCAGGATTCAAAAACGGTTGACCTCATTCAATTCCCGGACTGCTACACCAGGCAGCAGCTCAAGCCTTTTGCCGCCGAAAAAGTTGGCGCCTACGACTGCGAAGGCATTACTCGCGATGCAGAAGGCCGGCTCTATTTATGCGAGGAGGCCAACCGCTGGATTCTCCGCTGGGACCCGGCCACAAAAGCCGTTGAGCGCCTCGATATCGATTGGTCATCCGTAACGAATTATTTCAGCACGGATCGCAACGCCTCATTCGAAGGCATTGCTATTGGCAATGGAAAACTCTACGTCGCCAATGAACGCAGCGCGCCGGTGATTATCGTGGTTAATTTAGCGACGCTGAAAGTGGATGACCATTTTCTGGTGGAACCGCTCGAACCCTCCTTGCTCGGAATTTTGCATTACTCGGACCTTTCCTGGTTCGACGAAAAACTCTGGGTGCTCTGTCGGCAACACCGGGTCGTGCTCGAGGTTGATCCCAAAACGCGCCAGCCCATTGCTGAATTCAAATATGCAGATCTGGAAAATTCCCTTGGTTACAAAACTGTCCTGCCCGGCGTCGGAATCATGGAAGGATTGGCCGTCGATAAAAATTTTATCTGGCTCTGCACTGATAACAATGGCCTCCCTCGATATAACCATCCCAAAGATATTCGGCCAACATTGATCAGGTGCCAAAGGCCGGATGGAAAATAACCGGCACCAATGAGGGTTGATTTGGCGCAGTTCATTCTTGGTGGAGGGTAAACATGGCAAAACAATCTTGAACTTGGCTGCCTGATCGGTTCAATTAAGGACGCTGCACGGCGGCGGGGTAGCCAAGTGGTAAGGCACGGCTCTGCAAAAGCTGCATTCGTCGGTTCGATTCCGACCCTCGCCTCCAGTAATCAGCTTGTATCCAATGAGTTACATTCTGAAATTAGTGAACGCTGGAATAATTATTACCAGACTATCACTCAATAACTACTCCGTTACTACTCGCCAATAGCTCGAAACAAGGGCTTAACATTGTAGCTGATGGATACAAAATTGTGAGTCGTCGCGGACCATAACACCAAAAAGCCTGAGTTTTGGAGCGCCTTTCAACCTTGCCAACACACGCCAACATTACGCCTATTTCCGCAATGGCGTTGCGGAAATTTGGTCGCGTCGCCAGCGCTGTTTTACCGAAGCCGATTGGACGGAGAACCAAACACTTCCAGTGCTCGAACTGTGGCGGCACCACGGGTTTCCACCCCGAGTTTTTCAAATATTTCCTGCACGTGTTTTTTGACGGTGGATTCGGTGATGCCGAGAATCGTCGCGATGTCCGGGTTTGTCTTGCCTTGCGCCAGCCAGAGCAGCGTTTCCGTCGCGCGCGCGGTGAGACCGAATTTTAACAGCGGCTCGGTTGAGGAGAAGTCAGGCTTGAATTCGCGCCTGGCTTGTTGCTGAGCACGGCGCAGCCGCGCTTCAATAGCGCGCACCAAGTCTGCATTGGCGACCGGCTTAGTCAGGTAATCATCGGCCCCGAGTTCCATGCCGCTCCGAAGATCATCTTTTTCTCCCTTGGCCGTGAGAAAGATGAACGGGATGAGCGCCAGCTCAGAGTCCTGTTGCAGCAATTGCAATACGCTGTGACCATCCAGTTCCGGCATCATGACGTCGCACAAGACCAAGTCCGGCTTTTCTCGCCGCGCAAGCTCCACCCCTATGCGCCCATTTTCAGCCTGGATCGGCTCGTAATCATGATATCGGAGCAGAGTAGTGATATTCCGCCGCATCTCCGGTTCATCTTCAATGATCAATATCTTTTTCATGAGATTTTTCTGAAAACGGGAAGCCGCACGGTCACGGTTGTGCCGTCGCCAATCTTGCTGTTCAACTCCACCGTTCCACGGTGCAGGCCCACGCAACGCTTCACCAGCAGCAGGCCGAGCCCAGTGCCTGGTCGCGTTCCCACATTGCTGCCGCGATGGAAGGCCTTGAACAAGTTCGGCTGGTCTTCGGCTGAAATGCCGATGCCTCGGTCGCGAACGGTGCACACCGCATCAGCCCCATCCACTTCAACCGTGAAATAAACGGTCGTTCCCGGTTCTGAATACTTCACGGCGTTGCTCAAGAGATTAGTGAAGATGTGTCCGAGCAATTGCTCGTCCGCCTGGGCCGGTGCTGGAATTTGGTTCAGCGCCAACTCAATGTGGCAGCGGCGATTCGTCGCCGACAGCACCTCATCGAGCACGCGGCGGCAAAACGCACTGAGATCAAGGCCGGCCGGCTGGAAGTGTAGTTTGCCAGCTTCCAGGCGGCTGAGGACGAGGATCTCTTCCATCATGCCGGCCATGCGCCGCGTATTCCGGGCGATGGACTCCAATTGTTCTTCGCGTTCCGCGGTAGGCATTTTCTGGTAAAAATCCCGGAGCAATTCCGCGGAAGATTGGATGATGCCGAGCGGGGTGCGAAATTCGTGGGAGACCATCGAGACAAAGTTGCTCTTAAGTTGGCCGAGTTCTTTTTCTCGCTCCAAGGTTCGGAGCAATTCTTCTTCGGCGCGCTTGCGCTGGGTGATGTCCAGGGCCATGGAAAGCAGGTGCGGTGTGTCGTTCAGTCGGATAGTTTCAGCCGAAAGCAGGATCGTGAATTTTTCGCCCAGGCGATTTTTCCAGCGGCACTCTCGCTGACGAATCGAACCGACGGTACGCATGTCCTCCAATACGGAGTCCCGCTCTGCCAAATCCTCCCACAAGCCCAATTCGATGCAATTACGTCCCAAGACTTCCTCGCGTGAATAACCCAGCCAGTTCAAATACGCATCATTCGCGAGAACATATTTCTCATCGCTCATGCGCATGATGCCGATGAACGCCGGGCTGGCCTGGAAGGCCGCGCTGAACCTGGCTTCGCTCTCGCGCAACCGCGCTTCACTGGCCCGCGATTCCTCTTCGGCTTGTTTCCGCCGGGTGATATCGAGCCCCATCGCGAGCAAGTGCGGCGCATGGTTGATCTGGATGATTTCAAAGGAGATCAGCATCGTGTTTCGATCGCCCCTACGATTTCGGAAGTGGCATTCCCGCTCGCGGACGGAACTGTGGCGACGCACATCCGCCCAAACCGCCTCGCGCTCGGCTTGAGATTCCCAAAGGCTGAACTCGGTCGAGTCGCGCCCCAGGAGTTCCTCACGGGCGAAGCCGCTCCAATTCACGAACGCGTCGTTCACCAGCACGTACTTTTGGTCGCTCATTCGCGCGATCACAATCAGGATGGGACTCCCCTCGAAGGCTGCGCTGAAGCGCGCTTCACTTTCGGCCAGCGCTGCTTGTGCCTGCCGCCGTTCGGTAATGTCGGTGATAAGCGCCTGGATGACCTGACGCCCGCTCCATTGAATCCGGGTCAAGGCCACTTCGAGCGGCACCTCTTTGCCCTGCGGAGTGCGACTCATCCATTCGAAACGCGCGCTGCCGTTGTTCATGCACTCTTGAATATGCTTGCGACTCAGTTCAGCGGAACTTTCACCATTCGGTTGGCATGGAGGGGAAGTTTCGCTTGGATGCTTCCCCAATAATTCGTGCGGATGTCGGCAACCCATGATCCGCACCGCCGCGGGATTCACTTCCAGAATTTGG
>DASWRJ010000513.1:0-4592 GCA_036403255.1 Verrucomicrobiia bacterium | reverse complement strand
CCCTCGAGGCGCTATGCCTCGGCAAAAGAGCTTGCTGAGGAACTCGGTGGCTTTCTGCGGCATGAGCCGATTCTGGCGCGGCCGATTAGTTCCGGAGAACGGTTTTGGAGATGGTGCCGCAGAAATCCGATGGTTGCTTCGCTCAGCACAATTTCCATTTTACTTCTCCTTTTCCTGGCAATCGGCTCCAGCATTGCCGCCTTCCGCATTAACTCTGCCCGGCAAGACGCGGTTTGGTCCCAGGCTGACGCCAAAACAAATGCATTGGATGCACGGGCGGTCCTCGAGTTTTTGCAAAATCGCATTTTATCCGCGCCTGGCGAAGCGGGTAAAAGCGGTGGGCTGGGGCTGGATGTAACCTTACGGCGCGCGATTGAAGAGGCTGAACCGCAAGTCTCAGCGCTATTCGGCAAACGTCCGTCAGTGGAAGCGGAAATTCGAGGAGCACTCGGCGTGACGTTTTATCATCTCGGAAATTTCAATGCGGGCATCCGGCAACTGGAACGGGCTTTAATCCTGGCCAAAGTTTCTTTTAATGAAGAGGACCATCGAACCATCAATATAATGGATAACTTAGCAAACGCATACGAGAGCGCAGGAAACTTTGCGGCCGAGTTGCCACTACTTGAGAAAGCGTTTCGATGGCGCAAAGAACATGATGGAGAAAATAACAGGCATACCCTCACCACCATGAACTCGCTGGCTGGCGCTTATCATTCGAATGGGCGCCTGAATGAGGCGCTGGGGCTCTGGGAAGATTTGCTCAAACGCGATCGCGCTATTTTCGGAAACAACGATGCGCAGACGATCATCACGATGAATGACTTTGGTAACGCTCTAACTGACGCGGGCCGCGTCAAAGAGGCGATTCAACTTCTGGAAGAATCTACCAATGCCTGCCTGCAGCGGTTTGGAATGGAATATACGGATTCCGTCGCAGCGATGAACAATTTGGCGAGCGCCTACTTGAAGGCGGATCGTGCGGCTGAGGCGCTGACTTTATGGGAGAAGTCATTTGAAATCTGCAAAAGAACCCTGGGGCCGACTCACCCGCACACGCTGGAAATTGCACACAATGTGACCTTGGCGAAGGGAAATTCCAATCCCAGGGAATCGGTGGCCGAATACGAAGGGATCCTGGCGGAAAAACAGCTCAAGCTCGGCCTTGAGCACCCGGATACACTTCAAACGATGAATAATCTGGCGGTTGCTTACGTTGAAAGCGGCCAACTGAGCAAGGGTATTGAGCTGGACGAAAGAACATTGGAACTTCGGCGCGCTCGGTTTGGAATTACGAATGTGTTCACGCTTGAATCCATGCACAATTTGGCAAATGCTTATCATTCCGCGGGCCAATTGACGAATGCCCTGGCTCTCCAGCGACAAACCCATGCCTTGCGCCAAATCGTTTTGGGTCCGAATGATGAATTGACGCTGGATACAGAAGGCAGCCTTGCACACACCCTGCTGACTTTAGGTGAGCGCCCTGAGGCCATGAAACTATACAGACACGTTCTCGAGACCGAAAGAGCGACCTTGGGTACAAACAATTCAAGAACGATCCACTCCATCATGAATTTGGGCGCGGCGCTCACTCATTCGGACACCCTCACCGAAGCCACCGAATTGCTCGAGGAAGCGTTGAAGTTGTCCGAAGCCAAGTCCGGGCCTGAAGATCCAGAAACCCTAATGGTCTTAAACAACCTGGCCAATGCCTATCAAACTGCGGGCGATTTGGTGAAAGCTCTGCCGCTTCGTAAAAGACTTATCGACCTATTTACAAAAAACAATGGCCCGAATGGTCGTACTACTCTGAATGCAAAATACAACTATGCCCTGGGCCACATGGATGCAAAACGATACGCGGAAGCCGCGACTCTTCTCGAAGAAACTTTGTCGGGTCAGCGCGCAACTTTGCCGCCGGGCCATCGCAGCATACTTCAGACAATGCAAAAGCTCTCTATTTGTTATCATCGGACGGGCCGTGCTGATGAGGCGGTCCATATGGCCGAGGAGTCATTGACGTTGTGCGAAGCCACCATGAGTAAAACCGACCCTTTTACCATCAACCTGATGCAGACTCTTGTCTCCGCGCGGCGGGGCAGCAGTCACGCCGCAGAATCGGGTCCACTGCTTGAGGATCTCCTGCAACGGCTGACTATTGCAAAAGGCCCTTACCATCGTGAGACCATCGGAATCATGCATTATTTGGCCGAAGTTTACCGGGAAAATGGACGGTTGGATGAGGCAGTGCGTGTTCACGCAAAGGCTTATGCCCTTTGCTCGACAAATTTGCTTAGAACCGATCCCGTATATCTGTCGGTGGGTGGAGGGGCAGCAGAAACTTTCCTGGCTGCTGGAAAATTTGCCGAGGCAGGGAAAGTCGTTCAGGATATGCGTCTGCTGAGTAAGCCTGGAAGCGATCAATTCCTGCAGGGCGGCAGGCTCTTGGGCGAGTGTTTTTTGGGGCAAAAGCGTTTTGAAGAGGCTGAGTCTCAGTTTCGTAAATATTTAACCGCTATTGAACCAACTCAAGCTGGCACCTCCCTGGTTTTTATAGCGCAAGGCCACCTCGGCTCTGCGCTGGTCGGCCAGAAGAAATTTCCGGAAGCGGAGGATTATCTGCTCAAATCGTATGAAGGGAATAAAATCCGGCATTCTGCGAATCCGACAGCACCGCACGCCAAACAACTGCATGAGGCGGTCCAAAGGTTGGTGCAACTGCATGAGGCATGGAATAATCCAACTAAAGCTGCCGAATGGCGGCAAAAGCTTTGACGCCAAGCTGCAGTAAGGGCTGACATCCATTCGCGTCAACCACGGTTGGCGACTTTCAATTCCGGCAACGTTTTAGCAGCGCGATATGCGGCCTCGCGCATTTTGGAAACGGCTTTTTTCATCTGGCGATGCTTAAAGAGTGCCGTGCCGCTGACAAAAACATCCGCCCCTGCGTGCGCGCACTCGGCGGCGGTCTCTGTATTGATGCCGCCATCGACTTCGATGTGGTAATTCAAAGCGCACTCATTCCGCCAAGTGCGGGCCTGCTGAATCTTAGGGAGCACTTCGGAAATGAAAGCTTGTCCGCCGAATCCAGGATTGACCGTCATGATCAGGAGTTGATCGATTTGGCCGAGGAAAGGTTCGACATTCGAAATGGCGGTCGGTGGATTCACGGCGAGACCGACTTTTAGACCGAGTGATCGAATCTTCCAAAGAAGACCGGTGACCCGATCGCCAAGTTCCACATGGATAATGATGTGGTCCGCGCCCGCCTTGGCGAAAGCCTCGAGCAGAATTTCCGGACGTGAGCACATGAGGTGGACATCAAACTGCATACGCGTGAGCGGGCGCAGCACGCGGACGACTTCGGGACCGAATGAGATGTTGGGTACGAAATGGCCATCCATGATATCAAGGTGCAGCCACTCGGCTTTGGATTCGCTGGCGCGCACGGCTTCTTTGGCCAATTGGGCAAAATTGGCCGCGAGCAGGGAAGGCGCGATAATCATGAGGCTGAGAAACTATTTAAATTGAGGCCATAGTCAACGGGATTGGGAAGGGCGAGCAATGAATCAGACAATCCGTTATTAATAATGAATTCGAATCTGGCGGCACTCGATTAAACAGCGTCGGAGAGCGAAGAGAACGTAAAGCTCTTGACCAAAAGGGGCGGAACATAGACGGGCCATTCCTCGGATTCGCTGCCGGTGGCGCGTTCACAGGGGCCCATTGCATCAATGTTATTGAGCATGGCAATTGGGCTTTCGTTGAAGCGAAAATTTTTGATGGGGCGCGCGATCTTACCATTCTCGATTAGAAATGTACCGTCGCGAGTGAGGCCGGTCTGCACCAGCGTCTGGGGATCAACGTAACGAATGTACCAAAAGCGGGTCACGAGCACACCGCGTTTTGTGTTCTGGATCATCTCATCAATACTTGTCCCGCCGCCTGTCATAATCAGGTTGGTAGGATAAGGAACAACCGGCCTGTTATTTTTTTGTGCCCAGAAGCGAGTGTAGGTCATCTCTTTTAGCATGCCGGATTCAACCCACGTTTGCTTACGAGTCGGCAGACCGTCGGTTGTATAGATGGAACCTGGTGCCTGATCATGTTGCGGATCGGAGTAGAGGTGCACATTATCAGCCCAAATTTTTTCGCCAATCCTGTTACCGCCGCCCTTTTTGGTGAAGAAACTCCGTCCTTCATCAGCGCTCCGAGCATCCAACGAACCAAGCATTGTTTCCAGCAAATCACTGACAGCGGAAGGTTCCAGTATGACCGTGTATTTACCCGGCTCCAGCGCAACGGGCTCGCGCGAGGCAAGCGCTTTTTTGACGGCAGCCGCGCCGAGATCCGATGTTTTTAGGCGGCTGATTGCATGGGAGTTGCGACCCGCCCAACCCGAACCGTTGCCAGTGGGCGTCCGAGCAGTGACGGTAAAAAGGGATCTCGTCGAATTATCATAGGCGTATAAACCTTTGCTGGTCGCCATGCCGGAGAATTCTGCCCCTGCGCTTAAGAAGCCGGCGGCGTTTACCTTCCCATTTTCAGCTTGTACCAGCACTGGGCGGCAAAGTCCGGCCAAATCTTCA
>DASWRJ010000512.1:0-3769 GCA_036403255.1 Verrucomicrobiia bacterium | reverse complement strand
CCCTCCGCCGTCGGCGAAATCGGCCTCGACCGCTGGATTGAAAATTACGATTTGCCTCTCCAGGAAGAAATGTTCATTGCTCAACTTCGTATCGCTGCCGATCGCAATTTGCCCGTCAGCATTCACTGTCTGCAAGCCTGGGGCCGCCTGCACGAAATTCTTCAGGCTGGGCCACGACCCGCTTGCGGATTTCTGCTGCACTCCTATGGTGGTTCGCGCGAAATGGTCAAGCCATTGGCGAAGCTTGGCGCCTACTTTTCCTTCCCCGGCTATTTCGCGCACACACGCAAAGCGCGTCAGCGCGAAACCTTCCTCGCCGTGCCCTTCGATCGACTGCTCGTCGAGACGGATGCCCCCGATCAACTCCCGCCCGAAAATCTGATCGCGCATCCGTTGAATGATGGCTCATCCGGCAAGCCGCTCAATCATCCGGCGAACCTGCAGTCAATTTATGGATTCCTCGCTGAATTTTTGCAAAGGCCTTTGGAGCAATTCGCCACCCAAATCGAACAAAATTGGCAGCAGCTTTTCGGCGGTCTGCTCAAGCCTTCCGCGTAACCACCACCGCCGTTCCGTAGCAAAGCACTTCCACAGCTCCGCCCCTCGGCTCGACAGAAGAGGCGTCATACCGCACCCCGAGAATGGCATTACAACCAATCTCATTCGCGTGCTGAATCATCAAGTCATAAGCCTGGCTGCGCGTCTGTTCGCACATTTCCGTGTATGCGCCGATCCGCCCTCCGATTATGTTTTTGAGCCCTCCCATGATGCCCTGGGCGATCGTCGGAGATCGCACAATGATGCCGCGCACCATGCCCTTATACTCCAAAATCTCGTAGCCCTGCAGATCGAATGTTGTTGTCACCATCATAATTTGATTGTCCCTTTCATGACCACATGCCGCCTGCTGTTTGCGGTCTTTATCTCCAAATGTCAAGGTTGCCCGGCCAGCTTCTCCACAATTCGCGACGCGGCCATAAATCCAAACGCGCCGGTTACGAAACTTGCGGTGCCATATCCAGTGTCGCAATTCAGCCGCAATTTGCTCCCTGGCTCTGGGTCCGCGCAGATGCTCCCATCGCTTTGCGGATACACGAGCGGCTCAACCGAGCAAACACATTCCACCCCGAACGGCAGCTTCGCATCTCGCGGAAAGGAATAATGCGTGCGCAGATCCTTCCGCAACATTCGCAGCAATCCATCATCAGAAGTAAACGCCATGTCTTTGATTTCCACTGCCGCTGGATTACGCCTTCCCCCTGCCCCGCCCGATGTGATTATCGAAATATTTTTGCGCCGGCACAGCGCGATCATCAGCGCCTTCTTCGAGATGCTGTCGATCGCATCCATCACAAAGTCATATCCGGGCGCAAGCATTTGCTCGGCGTTCGATTCCAGGAAATATTCGCAAATGGCCCGCACTTCGCATTCCGGATTGATCGCCTTGACCCGCCGCGCCAATACATCCGCTTTCGCGCGCCCGATTTCGCCATCCAGCGCGTGCAATTGCCGATTCACGTTGCTCACGCAAACTTCGTCCATGTCCACCAGGTCGAGGTGGCCGATGCCCGAGCGAGCAAGCGCCTCCACCGCCCACGAACCGACACCGCCCAGCCCGAACACACACACGCGCGCCGCGCGTAGCCGCTCCAGTCCGCGGATGCCGTAAAGCCGCGCGATGCCGCTGAACCGGGTTGCATATTCGCTCACGCCCATTCCCTGCCATTCACAGGCAGCGCGGTCAATAAAAAGGTTTTATTTTAAGCAGCCCGCGATTAAGTTCATTTTGGATGACGAAAACGTTTGCAGATTTGGGATTTCCCGGGCGGCTCATCGCGGTCGAGGGCCTTGATGGCTCTGGAAAATCCACACAAATCTATCTTTTGCGCCGCTGGCTCGAAGTTCAGGGGCTTAAAGTCTTTTTCAGCGAGTGGAATTCTTCTGAGATCGTCAAAGTGGCCACCAGCAAAGGCAAAAAGCGCGAATTGCTCTCGCCCACAACTTTCAGCCTTATCCACGCCACGGATTTTGCGGACCGTTACGAGCGCCAACTCGTTCCGCTGCTCCGCGCGGGTTATATCGTTTTGTGCGATCGCTATATTTTCACCGCTTTTGCCCGTGACACCGTTCGCGGTTGCCCGCCCGAATGGGTGCGCGGCATCTATAATTTCGCCGCTTTGCCAGACATCGTTTTCTTTTTCCGGGCGGACTTGGAAGTCTCGCTCCAGCGCATTCTCGATGGCCGTCCCCAGCTCAAATATTTTGAAGCGGGCATGGACCTTCGCATTTCGCAGGACCCATACGAGAGCTTTCGCATTTTTCAGGGCCGCATCCTCGAGCAATATCTGGCCATGAGCACGGAATTCAAATTCATGGTCATGGATGCGAACCAAAATATCGAATCGCAACAAAGCGTCGTGCGCGAACTCGTCGCCAGCAAAATCCACCTGCGCGATTACCTCCGCGCCAGCAAATACGCAAGGCACAATGGCCACTAAACCCGCCAAAATCAGTTCGGCCCGAAACCGCGATCGCAATCGTGTGCTCATTCCTCGCCCGACCGAGCGCCGGTTTTACGGTCATGGGTTGCCCGGAGTCGATCGCAAAAAGCTTTTGGGCAAGTTGATCGTGGTCGAAGGCGCGGACGGGTCAGGCCGTTCCACGCAAATTGCCGAGCTGGTGCAATGGCTCGAAGGCTGCGGCCACGCTACCGTGCAAGTCGGCCTGAAGCGTTCCACCCTCGTCAGCGAAGAACTCGAGAAGGCGCAGGAAGGCAACATCTTGAGCCGCACCACGCTCAGTCTTTTTTATGCTACCGATTTTGCCGATCAGCTCGAAAATATAATCATCCCGTCGCTCAAGTCCGGGTTCATGGTCCTGGCCGACCGCTACATTTACACGCTGATGGCGCGCGATCTCGTGCGCGGGGTGGATGAACAATGGCTGAAAAATCTTTATGGCATTGCGCCCGTTCCAGATGCTGTTTTTTACCTGAGCGTTTCGCCCGAGGAATTGGTGCAGCGCAATTTCGCCAAAAACCACACGCTCGATTATTGGGAGAGCGGTATGGACATCGGCCTTTCACGCGACATGTTCGATTGCTTCCTTAAATACCAGAGCGCGATGGAAAAAACATTTCAGCGTCTCCAGGCCACGTATAAATTCACCATCGTGGACGGCAATCGCCCCGTCGAAGCCATCAACGCCGAACTCAAGAAAAAGATCGAACAACTTCTGGAGGGTCGGCTCTAAGCCGGGCTCCCAATTATGCCTGAATCTGAAAAGGGCGAATATTACGTCGGCGTGGATGTTGGCGGCACCAAGATTTACGCAGGGATTTTCGATTCCTCCTTGCAATGCCTCGGCACCGCCCGGGTCAGCACTAAAGCGCAGCGCGGCCATGAAGCCGTCATCGAGCGTGTCTCCCGTTGCGTCCTCGACGCCGTCGATGAATGCGATCTCAAGCTCAAGGACGTAAAGGCCGTGGGCGTCGGCGCGCCGGGTGCCGTCGATCCTGAGACCGGCAAAGTCATTTTCGCGCCAAACCTCGAATGGAAGGATGTCCCGCTCCGCAAGGAACTCGAAAAGCAAATCGGCCTGCCCGTGTTCATCGAAAACGATTGCAACATGTGCACCATCGGCGTTCATGAAGCCGAATTGAAGAGCAAGCCGCGCCACATGGTCGGCATCTTTCTCGGCACCGGCATCGGCGGCGGGCTCATCCTCGATGGAAAACTCTATTCCGGTTTCAACTGCGCCGCCGGCGAAA
>DASWRJ010000511.1:0-7071 GCA_036403255.1 Verrucomicrobiia bacterium | reverse complement strand
CTCCTCAGCTTCGCCCAGAATCAAGAGCACCTGCACGGATGTTTGTTGAGCCAGCAACGAAAGAAAAATTTGCCAGTGCTGCATCGGCCAATTTTTGGTTTCGCTGCCGCTGCCAGGATGCAGCGCTACTGTTGGTGAGTGGTTGATCCATGAGCCCGTTGCTTCAAGGCCCGGCGGAAGTTGAGCGGACGAAAGCCTGAGCCTGGGCGCCGGATCGGCGTCAAAAATGGCGAGGCGTTCGAGCGGCTTCAGAAAAACCGAAGTAGCATGTACACGTTCCGCCTCATGCGGACGATGAGGACCCGCGATGAATTGCGCCTTCGAACACTTGGCAAAATTATCCTCAAATATTTGGTCGGGATCATAAAGGTAGGAAATTACGAGCGCGAACTCAGAAAAATATGCGCATAAATTCGAATCGAGAGGGCCGTTGCGGGCGAAAAAGCCAGCGAGAGGGCGCGCGTCAATCGACCGCAATTCGTCAACCAATCCGCCGGCCAGGGCCAGCTCGGCATATTTTGAGTAGCCGAGGAGAGCCAGATGAATTGCGGGAAATTGCCGGCGTAAGGCCGACAGCACGGGCAGCGTCAGGATGAAATCGCCCAGCGCGCCCCCGCGAATGACGAGACATTTAGCTGCTGGCACGAGTTAGCGTATTGCGGAGAGCGCCGCAAGCGGACCGGCCCCGGCGCTGCCGGCATCTCTCTTTTCGGCGTTGCGAAAGGTGGTCAATCCCAGAATGATCAAAAGGAGGCCGAAACCAACGCGTAATCCGCTCAGCAGACGAGTCCGCTGTTCAGTGGCCGTCATCCAATCGATCAAGTCGCGCAAGCGCCATGGCGAAACGGTAAACCACATCCCGGCCACCACCAGCAGATAGGCCCAGGTGACAATGATCAGGCGCCATTCGGAATCGGTCCAGCGCGCGGAATCGACCATCAACTTGGCCAGCAAAAGGAAAACCACCGCCAGCCCGCGCACGGCCAGGAAATCCTGCACGAAAACGCAGGCGCCCACTCCAACCGCGGCGAACAGCCCATAAAGAAGAGGCTTAAACGCGATAAAGTCGGAAACCGATTCGGTGCGCAGGTTCATCAGGAACCAAAATGTGCCCAGGAGCATCAGCAGATAACCGAGCGGGGTGTAGCGCGGGAATTTACGCATCATTTGCCCGAACGCGACAGGCTTGAGCACTCCGTAAACATGAGGCAGGCCGAAAATCAAACCCAGGAGGATTGAAAGAATCGAAAGTTTAAGGGGAGGCATAGTTAGTTTTAAGCAGCAGAATCGAGATTCAAAATGGCTGGGTCGCCGTAAAGAGTGAATGAACCAGCGCGCTGAATTTGCACATCCATCACCTGGCCGCGGTGACGCTCCGAACCGTCAAACACCACGATTTTGTTGCAGCGGGTCCGGCCCATCATGCGAGCGGAATTTTTTTTGCTGGGGCCTTCGACCAGAATTTGCATCCGTTGCCCCACCATGGCTTCATAATTACGGCGGCCCTGTTCGTTCATGGTCTCGAGCAGCCGCTGGTGCCGCTGCTCCTTCACATGGTCTGGCAGTTGATCTGGCATCGTCGCCGCGGGCGTATCGCGCCGCGGCGAGTATCGAAAAATATATGCATTGTCGAAATCAGCCTCGCGCACCAATGAAATTGTTTCTTCAAAGTCTTCGTCTGTTTCACCTGGAAAACCGACGATGAAGTCGGTGGTAATCCCGATGGCCGGACTGACCTGCCGCAGTTTTTGAATGATCTCCAGGAAACGTTCACGCGTGTAGCCGCGATGCATCAGCTTGAGCACGCGATTGCTGCCGCTCTGGACAGGGATGTGGGCGCTCTCGACCAGTTTCGGCAGGCGCGCATAAGCTTCGGCCAAATCATCTCCATACCCTTTTGGATGTGGCGAGGTGAAGCGGATGCGCTGGAGCCCGTCAATTTCGTGAACCGCTTCGATCAGTTGCACGAAAGAGGATTTGCCATCCTTCACCGGGATGTCGCGCTTGCCATAGCTGGTCACGATTTGGCCGAGCAAAGTGATTTCGCGCACGCCGCGGGCCACCAGTTCCCGGCATTCGGCGACAATGTCAGCAATGGAGCGGCTGCGTTCCTCGCCGCGCGTATAGGGCACAATGCAGAACGTGCAGTATTGATTGCAGCCTTGCATGATGCTCACAAAAGCGGTGACTGCCTTTTGGTCGGCGTTGCCCTGGAGAAGATGCTCGCGAATGGTCGATTGGCTGCCGGTCTCGGCCTCAATGTCCACGATTTTCTCGCGGCGGCCTTGCAGCAGATCATCGATATAATCCGCCGCGCGATGAAATTTCTGCGTGCCCACCACGAGATCCAAATCGGGTAATCGCTCGATCAATTCCTTTCCGCGGCTCTGGGCCATGCAGCCCATGAAACCGAGCACGACATTTGGCCGGTGCTTGCGAAAGTCAGCCGCTAATGTCTGCATCTTGCCAAAAGCCTTTTGCTCGGCCTGATCCCGCACGCTGCACGTGTTGAGCAGGACGACATCAGCTTCGGCTTCGGATGGCGCAAGGGCATACCCCTTGGCGATGAGTTGGGCGGCGACTTGTTCAGAGTCGCGCTCATTCATCTGGCATCCGTAAGTTTTGATGTAAACGCTCGGCATTGCGAGGGGGAGAAGTTACGCCAGGGACTTGCGCTTGAAAAGGGCGAATTGGCCTGTCAAACCGCCAAAATTGCACTCGGACGAAGAACTTCTTTATGCAGTCGTCAGGAGTTGATATGTGGAGCATTTCAAACGTTGATTATAAGTAGTTGACAAGTGGTTGTCATTTAGTTTACATGATCTGAATGCAAAACGCAACTTTGCGACAGCCCCTGCCGAGAGCAGAGCTTCGATCACTCCGAAAGCGCGCTGTTGAGCAACAACGCCAAATACAAGCATTGCTGCAAGAATTAGACCTGCTCTTAGGTGAGCCTTCGCCTCGTCCAACTCCTCTCGATAGCGTAAAAGAAATCATCGAGTCCAGCAGAGATTTGCGCAGTTCCAGGGGCAATCTGTCCGCAACCGCCGTTGCCGAGGTGTTTGGGATCAGCCTAAGCCAGCTTGCTGCCTGGCTGGGAAAGTCCCGTCAAGCCCTGACTAAAACGCCCGATGCTGACTCATTGCAGCCGCCTCTTGACTTCTTCGAGCGCATCGCGCGCTTGCGCCTGGCTCTTAAGTCTGACGCGGACTTCCGCAATTGGCTCCGAACACCCCAGGCAACTCTTGATAATGAAGCGCCTTTGCGCCTGATGGCAACACACGAGTGGCAAACTGTGGTGGACTTAGTGGATGACATGCTGGCTGGCGCACCCGTTTGAAGCACGACTTGGACAGGTTAAAGACCGCCCTGAATGCGGCCCAGGCTGTAGCAGTAAAGGCAGAACTGGCCCGCCTGGTTCCCTTTGCTGATCTGACAAGTCAAATGCCGCCGAATTGGCTCTACACCTCCGGCCGACCTAACCGGTATAATCCGCCAGGCATTCAATGCATCTACTTTTCCGGAAGCCCCGAGGTAGCTCGTGCCGAATATGATAGCATGTGGCATGGCACAGTTGCGGTGCGCCAGCCAGTCACAATGTTTTTCGCGCATGTTAAGTTGAAACGCGTCCTCGATTTAACTGATCCTGCTATTCTTAAAACCTTTGATCTACATTCCAAGGACCTTTCCAAAAACTGGCGCCGAGCAAAGCTTTTAACGGCGACCCAATTGCTTGGCCAAGCTGTTACTGAATCAGGGAAGTTCTCTGCAATTCGGTATCCTTCTGTGGCTCTCGCCGGGCCACTGGCAGTTAACTTCGTTATTTTTCAGAATTGTGTTCACAGTCCAGACAGCGTCACGATCATTGGAGGCGGCCAAAAACCACTTGCCCGATGGCCCTCACCTTGATCGCCAGTTTTTCCCTATTAAGGTTCATGGCGCTCGCGAGCCAAGAATCTGCTCATGCGGCTTGGTAATACAGAGAAACACCGTCTCCCTCGCAATTGGCTTTCGAACAATGATATCACCTGGTCGGGCGCGTTCAAAATGCCGCTGTTTTGACTTAATAGGCGGTTCCCGAACGCTTGCCAACTTATTTCATTTAAGCATACTTATTGCCGATAATAGAAAGGGACATTTGCTATGACAAAATTCAGAAACAGTTGGTTCCTATTCAAGAGCTCGATGCGGGTCATTTTCGAGAACAAGAAGCTGCTTGTCTTTCCGATCGTCACGTTCCTCGGCACATGCGTGATCATCCTCTTCTTTCTGGTGCCAATTTCCTTATGGCCAACCGGATTCCATCTGAACCAGCCGGAACATTGGAAGGCAGTGAGCCAGCTTTTTGTGACCATGAAAACGACAGCAGGCACTGCGGGTGGCTATCACTCGGAGTCCGCAGTGAACCCGCTGGGCTTCGCACTCGGTGCGATACTCTATTTTATTTCGATGTTTTTGACCACGTTTTTCAACGTGGCGTTTTTTCACGAAATTCTCTTCGGCCTCAAGGGGCATCCCGTCTCACTCGGACGCGGATTCAGTTTCGCCGTCTCGAAATTGTCCTCGATTTTGCTTTGGTCACTCTTTGCGGGCGCTATTGGTTTCATCATTAAGATGCTCGAGCAGCGGGTGGACCTGATCGGGCGAATTATTCTGCGCTTCATCGGCATCGCCTGGAGCGTGGCGTCTGTCTTCGCCATTCCCGTGCTCATCACGGAGCCAGGCCGCAATCCGCTGGCCATTCTGCGCAAATCGGCGGAGACACTGAAACAGACCTGGGGTGAGTCGCTCATCGGCTACGTCGGCGTGCAATTCGGCGGGCTGCTGATCATGTTGCTCTCATTTGTATGCCTCGGTGGTGCGATTGCACTCTCGGTCGCACTGAATACTTTCTGGATTTTCGCCATTGCGCTCGTTTTTTGGCTCTTGGGCTTGATGGTATTTGGCTATTTGAGCGGTGTTGCCAGCCAGGTCTATCGCTGCGCCTTGTATATTTACGCAACGGAAGGCCAAATTCCCGCCCCATATAACCAGGAGATGCTCGCGCTGGCGTGGAAGGTCAAAAAATCCTAATCGCGCCAAAAGCCTGATTCCACCAGAGGATTTCCACTGCGCCAAGCGCCGGGATGTGGTAAGTCTTCAGGAAATGAGATGGTTCGGAATTTTCCTGGCCGCGCTCTGGTGCGGCGCGCATTGCTGTCCGGCGGCTGAAACAAACAAATTCACTTCCGAAGAGCGGCTTGCCCCCGAGCACCTCGCGGCAGTCCATGAAGACGTGCAACGCATTGCCCGCACTCGCCACGCCTTGCCCGATTTTTCCATCTACCGCGATTTCCGCGCCGTAATGCACGTCCACGCCGAGGACTCCGACCACACCAAAGGCACCCGCGATCAAGTCCTCGCCGCCGCTAAAAAAACTGGCGTCAAGATTGTCTTTCTCAGCGATCATCGTGGCCCCAAACTGGAAACCTGGCGCGGGCTGCGCGATGGCGTGCTGTTCTTCGCCGGCTCGGAAGACGGCGATGGCGTGCTGCGTTTTCCAGGTTTCGACGCCAATAGCCAGCCCCAGACGAATGGGCAATTGCGTTTCATTTGTCATGTCGAAGAGCGCTATGACGCCGACACAGCCGGTTATGCAGGCATGGAAATTTGCAACCGCCACACTGACGCAAAGTTGGATAAAGGCGCTGAAAAATATTTGCTGGCCGCGGCAGCGAACGAAGATTCCTGGAACAAAGTCGCCGAAAGCTTTCGAAAATATCCAGATGAAATGTTCGCCGCTGGAACGGATTACCACGCTGAAATCTTCGCCAAATGGGACAAAACCACTCGCAATGGCCCATTCACCGGCATTGCTGCAAACGATGCGCACCAAAACCAAATCTTCAAGGGCATTACCTTCGATCCTTATGAAGTTAGTTTTCGCAATCTAACCACGCACATTCTCGCGCGCGAATTGACCGATGCAGATGTTCGCCAGGCCCTCCGCGATGGGCATGCCTACGTCGCGCATGACTGGCTCTGCGACCCCACCGGATTTGTTTTTGGCGCGCAGAACGGTTTAGGGGCCTTTCCAATGGGCGATCCAGCGGTCATGTGGGGCAAGACGCGATTGATGGCGCTCACGCCTGCGCCAGCCAAATTGAAGTTGTTCCTGAACGGTAACGTCATCTCGCAATCGAACGGCACGAACCTGGTTTTCGAAGCGAAGAAGCCAGGTGCCTATCGGCTCGAAGCGTGGTTGACCGTCGGCGGCGAGGATCGCCCCTGGATTTATTCCAACCCGGTCTATTTGGAAGAATCGTCCTGGGCATCTATTCCGTGGCCGGCCATTGAGCTCGGCGCGGCAGTCGTCGAGAAGAAAGACCTGACTTACAAGGAAGGCCAGCCCGAAGACGAAAGCAAGCACAAGCTGGATATTTACGCGCCGAAAGGCGAAAAGCTTTCGCCCATTCTCATTTTCTTCCATGGCGGTGCCTGGCGGAACGGTGATCGCTCGCTTTATTCAGCGCTCGGCTATCGCTTCGCGGGCCAGGGCATTTTGACAATCGTGCCGAGTTATCGCCTCGCCCCGAAAAACAAACATCCCGCGCAAGTCGAGGATGCCGCCGCGGCTTTTGCGTGGGTGATGCGTCACGGTGCCGAGTTTGGCGGAGATACGAATCGCGTTTATGTGGGCGGCCATTCAGCGGGAGGCCACATCTCAGCGCTCCTCGCGCTGGATGATAAATATTTAAAAGCCGAGGGCTTTTCGCCTAAAAACATTCATGGCGTCATCCCGATGAGCGGCGTGTTCGATCTGACTTCGATCGGCAACAGTCAGGCCTCCGTTTTCGGCAAAGATGATATTTTCCGGAAAGCCGCCTCCCCATTGTTTCACGTCACGAAAGTGGCTCCGCCCTTTTTAATCACCTGCTGCCAGTGGGATTACCCAACGCTCAGCGCCCAGGCCCGGGATTTCTGGGAAGCGTTGAAATCGGCCGGCGTCACCGCAAAACTTTATTTCACCCCGCGCGAGAATCATATCTCCGAAGTCGTGGCCCTCACCCGCGAAAAGGATGCCACCGCCAA
>DASWRJ010000510.1:0-7694 GCA_036403255.1 Verrucomicrobiia bacterium | reverse complement strand
AAAGATTTGGCTGCCAAAAATGCTGAAAACCAGGAGCTTATTAAAGCGACCATCTTGATTGCTAAAAAGAAACTGGAGGAGGAGCGTCTCCGGAATTGCCTTAGCGTCAACTGAGCAAAGGCTATTAGTGTTTCAGAAAGGAGGGTTGAAGTGTCCGAATTTGGCTCAAACGGCGGCCCGCTGCTGGGTCCGCAGGGCCTGCTCATAGCATTCGAGGGCCTCACTGAAGCGCTCCATCTGATTATACACTCCCCCTTTGTAAAGATAGGCCAGCGTCATGCTTTGATTAGTGGCAATGGCTTGGTCATAGCAGTGAATCGCCTCCTCCAGTTTCTTCATGCGTTCCAAAGCGGCACCCTTCTTGAGCAATGCCTCGCCATTACGCGCATCGGCTGTCAACACTTCGTCAAAAGTCGTAATCGCTTCCTCAACTTTATCCATGTGCAGCAAAGCCTGCCCTTTAGCTAGAAGTAGAGAAAGTCGCTCTCCGTCGCCAACGAGTTGCCCATTGCCTTCGCTGTCCGCCAGCACGATAGGCGGATTGCCATTCGCGAATGTGGCAGGCCGATTCGGCAGCAAGGCTTTGTTTTCCATATCCAAAATGCGCTTTTCTAGTCGTTCCAAGGCGCCTAAAAGCCTTCCCGAGGCAAGTTCCGGCCCATTGAGCATCAGTGTTTCGCCGAAATGTGAGGCGGGCCCGAGGCTTAGCTGCGGTGGTGACAGTGCGGTCGATTCGGCGAGCCGGTTCATGGAGCGAAACAAAAATACGCTTGTAACCAAAAGGCCGATAAGACCAATTCCGCCTAGAATGCTGGTAACAGTAATTGTAAATGAATTCGAGCTTTTGATGGCTTCCACTTGTTCCCGCTGGGTTGTCAGGGCCTGCTCGATGAACTTCAGTCGCGTTGAGAGGGTTTCCGCGTTTTGCCTGGCTGCGGTTTCAGACGCTTGCCGCGCCTGGTCAATTGCTTGCAACGTCGAGTGCAACTGCTCCTGCACCTGCAAGTAGGAGCGTAAGACCTGCTGCGCGTCTGGGACTGGCTCCGGCTCGGGATTTTTTACAACCGAAGGGACAGGGGGAGTTGGCACAGTCTCAGCAGCCCTGGCCAGCAGTGATGCACTACAAATCAGCACGCAAAGGCACAGCACTTTGGTCAATTCCCGACCCAAGAAAAAAAAGTTCGGCATGGCACGTGTTTCTTAAAGGGGACAAAAATTAATTCAAGCAAAAACAAGATGTGATCTTCTCCTTTTCGAGATCACAACAACTTTTCTGATTTCAAGCTTGGCCGCTCTCGGTTGAAAGTGCTGCTTGCGGCTCAGAGTTCGCAGGCACAGGTTCGGCTAATTTAATTTCCGCAGAAATAGTTTCTGGTTCTCTGGCCTGTGGTACCTCGACAGAGGGTTCATGCGTCGCACTGACTGTAGCCTCCGGAGCAGCCACTCCTTCCGATGCAGCCGCCTCAGTAAGCGTTGATGCACCAGCTTCGCCAGTTCCAGCCCCTTCGGCTTTTGGCTTGGGTTCCGGTCTAGCCGGGCGCGGTAATGGTTTTTTCGCCGTCTCCAGCGTCCCATTAGCAAACTCAATCACATGGCCCTGATGCACGAGCCAATGGAGATCGGAAATCACTGCCGTTGCCTCAGGTGACCTCTCAATTGGAGCCGCCGCAGGAACTTCGGCTGGAGCGCTGGCCGCACCTTTGGCTGCCTCTTCGGACGCTTGAGTGTCAGCCGAGGCTGGCATGGCCGGTGCAGGTTCAGCAACTGCTGGTGCAACAGCAACCGGTGCCTTCGCCGCAGTTGGTGCAAGTGCATCCACCAAATGCTTACGGTTGCACTTCGGATGCTCATTAATGAACTGGACTATGCGCCGCACACCTTCCGAAACCGGAATCAGCTCCAGATCCAAGTAGTGCGGCCTTGCCACGGCCACATGGGTAACTGTTTTGTTTACCTTAAAAAATTGCAGTCCGCGGGAAGCAAATTGCTGGCTCAGAACAGTCGCTATTTGCAGCGGAAACCGGCGCTGGTCTTCCCAGGCATGCCGAACAAGGCGCGAAAGCCCCGGTGAACGTAGCTGGCGCGCGGCGGTCCCAAGCAAAACATGTGTCTCGACGTGCTTGATGATATTTGGTGCGTGCACCTGCCGAAAATGCTTCTCGACTTCCTCGCGGGTGGCCAGCTTCAGTGGTTCTGGCACATTCAGGCAGATATACTCCGTTTTCCAACTCTGATCTTCCTGCCATTTTTTGACGATGGCCTCGTCCCGGACAATCTTCACCCTTGATTTGTAAAGTTCAAAAGGCATGCGCGAAAATCGTTCGGCATGCAATTTGTGCAGGCGCACCTGATAATCATGATAATTAGGTGGGCCAAAAATGGTTCCGCTGAGCCCGCACTGCGCCACGAAAGTATAAACCCCTTTGGGTGGCTCGATCTGGGTCTTCTCAGGTTGATAAAAACTCGCGAAATGGCGCCGCAGCACATGCTCCACCGCTTCATCCTCAGAGAGCCAGAGGGTATCATCCAATGCGCAGAGCACCAATGCCTGCGCCGTGGTGCCATCTGGCTTTTTCCTCGTTGAAAACGTTACGCCGTGGCGCTCCGGCTTTTGCAAAATCATTTGGGCAATGTCAAAAAGCGGATAGGCGCGGCCTGTCACTTTGATTTGACGCGCCAAAGAATCGACCCCCTTTTCATCCGGTACAAACGCGACGTTGATCTCGGGCAAAGGCAAAGGCTCTTGCACCGGCCCTTGGGGCGGACGCCGACCTCCGGGGCGTTCCCCACCGCGACCTTGGCGGCGGTCATCACCTCGGCGCGGCTGACCTTGGCCCTGCGGGCGTGGGCCTCGGTCCTGTGGACGCGGTGCGCCAGGTCCACGACCCCCGCCTCCACCGCCATCGCGTCGGCGCGGCGGACGATCTCGATGGTCGCCGCGGCCTTCGCGGCGCTGGGTCTCGCCTTCGTAATTGGCATAGCGATTCTGGTCAGCGGGTTTCTGTGCCCAGGCGGGCAGAAACAACGAATCCAAATCCAAATCAGTTTCTGGTGATGTACTCATTTATAATCGCCTTGGGTATTTCTCACGTCCGGCGAATTAGCATGTTTAGCATGTAGCCCCTTGGCAAAGATTGCAAGCGCCAGATGTGCGGCAAAAATGGCGAAAACCAAGGATCTCAACAGCAGGAAACATAGGGAATGTAGAAAAGGGAAGGATTAATAGTTTGCTCCGGGAAGGATTATGCGGCTGAGTGCATAGTAACCTTCATTTCATGAAAATTAGTTTAGCGATTATATTCTCAACAAGACCTGTTGCCTTTTGATACAGAGGATACATGTTCGAAGAGTCCTATTTTCCCTGAATCAACTTGCGCGCGTTCCGTCGTTATCTTTTGGCGACAATTAAGAACCTCAAGCGCTGAATCTCACTCCGTTGGCGCCGATCATAAGATTAGGTCTTGAATTACTTCCCCATGCACGTCGGTCAAGCGCCGGTCTATGCCATTATGCCGGAAAGTCAGTTTTTCATGATTGATGCCGAGCAAATGCAAGATAGTCGCATGCACATCATAGCAATACGTCGGCTTATCCACTGCTTTATACGACCACTCATCGGTGGCCCCGTAGCTCACCCCACCCTTTACGCCGCCTCCGGCGAGCCAATTCGTAAAGCCAAACGGATTGTGGTCCCGCCCCTTGCCGCCCTGGCTGCACGGCATCCGGCCAAATTCCGTTGTCCAGAGCACGAGTGTATCCTCAAGCAGCCCGCGGGCTTTCAAATCCTTCAACAACGCTGCGGCGGCCCGATCCATACTACGCGCCATGTCCAAATGATCTTTTGCCAAATCCTCGTGACTGTCCCAATTGCGCCTCGGAAAACCATTGTCCGCCCCGCTCCAGACTTGCACGAAGCGTACACCGCGCTCCAGAAGCCTGCGCGCCACAAGACAACGCGTCCCAAAATCGCGTGTTACCGGTTCATCGACACCGTAGAGTTTGCGGGTCTGCTCGCTCTCGCCTGAAATATCCAGCACCTCCGGCGCGCTCAATTGCAAGCGGGCCGCAAGTTCAAACGATGCGATCCGTGCATCAAGCCGGGTGTCACCCGGGCGTTGTGTCGCGTGTATTCGATTTAGCTGCTCCAGCACGGCTAACCCTTCTTTATCGCTATCTTTGGTAACGAATTTAGCCGAAGCGGATGGGAACAAATCGAATATTGGATTCGGTTTGCCCACCCGAATCATGGTGCCTTGATGGGCGGCTGGCAGAAAGCCAGAGCTCCAATTGGCGGGACCGTTCGGGCCAAAACCGCGCGCGTCGGGTAACACTACAAAGGTCGGCAAATTCTGGTTTAAACTTCCCAGGCCATAGGAAATCCATGCTCCCATGTGGGGAAACCCAGGCAGGACGAAGCCCGTGTTTTGCATAAATGTCGCTGGCCCATGCACGTTGGACTTGGACACCATGCTGTGGATGAAAGCCATTTCATCCACGCACTCCGCCAAATACGGCACTAAGCTGCTGACCCATTTGCCGCTGCGCCCGTGCTGCTGCCATTCCCATGGGCTCTTCATGCAATTCTCGGCGGAGCTTTGGAACAATTCGACTTTGCCGCCCGGATCAAATTTCTGCCCGTGCTGCCGAATGAGCTCTGGTTTGTAATCAAAGGTATCGCATTGGCTGGCCGCACCGGACATGAACAACTGCACGACGCGTTTGGCGCGGGCGCGATGGTGCAAGCCGCCGTTGAAGTCGGCATTCGGTTTTGCATTCGCCGCGAGCAACCCCTGCGTGCCGAATAGATGCGCCAGTGCGATGCCCCCAAGACCGCCGCCAAAGCGCCAAAGAAATTCGCGACGATCAACCATACGGCTGTCGCCAGCTCCTAATCCGGTCATGGTGTTCATACCTTCACTTCGGCAGGGCGCGGTTGCGCTGCAGATGAGGGTGCAGGCATTGACTCGGGTAATTGCATGGGAGACTTATTTGGCGGGACCACGTTGGTGATAATGCGCGCACCGCGCCGGTAAGTTAAGTACGAATAAACCCATTGCATAAAGACGGAAATTTTATTTCGAAAGCCTACCAAAAACACCAGGTGCACAAACAGCCACGCCAGCCAGGCAGTGAATCCATATAAACGAAAAGGGCCCGTGTAAGCGACTGCCTTGGAGCGGCCAATTGTCGCCATAGTTCCCTTGTCCCAATATTCAAAAGCGGGCCGCTCCAGCCTTTGTCCAGGGAAAGAAAGGTCGTCTTCTATAATGCGCGCTGCGTGCCTCGCCATCTGCATAGCTGTAGGTGAGACACCTGGCAGCGGCTGCCCATTTTTGCCGAGTAGATACGCCAGGTCGCCGATGGCAAAGACTTCGGCGTGCCCTGTCACACTACAATCGGGGTTCACCTTGATCCGCCCTGCCTTGTCCAGTTCCACACCCTGCAAACGCCGCGTGACTGGATTTGCGGCCACACCTGCGCCCCACAAAACATTTCCGGCCTTGATCTTCTCACCGCTCTCGAGTTCGACCTGGCCTGCTGTGATGTTCTTCACTTTTGTTCCAGTGCGTACCTCGATGTGCATTTTTTGCAATTGCTCGAGCGCGCTTTGGGAAATTTCGGGCGGCATGTGCGCCAGCACGCGGGGCGCGGCCTCGATAATGATGACTCGTGCCTGGGCCGGATCGATATGATCAAAATCCCTGCGCAAAACAAACCGCGCTAATTCGGAAAAGGCCCCCGCCAACTCGACTCCGGTGGGCCCGCCGCCGACCACGATGATTGTCATCAGCAGCGCCTGCTCGGCCGGATCTTTTATAGTCTCAGCGCGTTCAAAAGCGGAGAGCACATTGCAACGGATCCTCACTGCATCTTCGAGCGTCTTCAATCCAGGCGCGAATTGCTCCCATTCCGGATGACCGAAATAGCCGGTGACACTCCCAAGAGCCAGGATTAGATAATCATAATGCAATGAATCGCGGGTCAATTGAACATTCCTGGCATTCAGATCGATATCGACAACCTCGTCCATTAACACGGTTAAATTGGGCCGATCAGCGAGGATGGAGCGAATCGGCTGTGCGATATCCGGCGCGGAAAGCCCTGCTGTGGCCACTTGATACAAGAGCGGCTGGAACAAATGATGATTTGTCCGATCGACCACTGTGACGCGCGCGCGGGGATGCGAAAAATGTTTCGCAAACGTCAGCCCTCCGAAGCCTGCTCCGAGCACCACCACATGCGCAATTTTCTCTTCCGCCATGAGCCCACTCTTCCGCTTAAAAGCGAAATTTGCAATGTGGAAACCGGGAAAGAGTAGGAATTAACTTTTAAGCGTTGTAGGTGCCTGAGCTGACATCGCCGCCCCGGCCTGTCCAGTTGGTATGGAAGAATTCGCCGCTCGGTTTGTCCACGCGCTCGTAAGTATGCGCGCCAAAATAATCGCGCTGGGCCTGGAGCAAGTTGGCTGGGAGGACGGCGTTGCGGTATTGATCGTAGAAAGAAAGTGCCGTGCTGAAGGCAGGCACGGGGATGCCGCGCTTAAAGGCGGCAGCGACGACATTGCGCCAGCCTTTTTGAGAGCGCTTGATTTCGCCGCGGAAATAATTATCGAGCATCAGGTTCGAAAGCTTCGGATTTGTGTCGTAAGCCTCTTTAATTTTGCCAAGGAAGCGAGAGCGAATAATGCAGCCGCCGCGCCACATCAGGGCGATGCCGCCATAGTTCAGATTCCAGCCATATTCCTTCGCCGCCGCACGCATGAGCATATAGCCTTGGGCATAGCTGACCATTTTAGAGGAATATAGTGCGTCGCGGATGTTGTTAATGAATTCCTTCTTTGTTTCCGGTTTCTTCGCGGCGGGTAATTTGGGGTTCGGGCCTTTCAATTTGCGAGCCGCTTTCACACGGTCATCTTTCATTGCAGAGACGCAGCGGGAATAAACAGCTTCGGCAATCAAGGTGATGGGGATGCCGAGGTCGGCCGAATTTTGAACCGTCCATTTGCCAGTTCCTTTCTGGCCGGCGGTATCGAGAATTTTTTCGACGAGCGGCTGGCCATCCGCATCTTTGAAGGCGAGAATGTCGCGAGTGATTTCGATTAAATAACTTTCGAGCTCACCTTCATTCCATTGCTTGAAGACCTGGTGCATTTCATCGGCGGTCATGCCAAGGCCGTTCTTCATGATATTGTACGCCTCGCAGATTAGTTGCATGTCCCCGTACTCTATGCCGTTGTGCACCATCTTCACATAATGTCCAGCCCCCTGCTCACCGACCCAATCGCAGCAGGGTGCGCCATCACCAACCTTCGCAGCAATAGATTGGAAAATGGGTTTGACTGCCGGCCAGGCCGCAGGCGAACCGCCCGGCATGATGGATGGGCCATGGCGTGCGCCTTCTTCGCCCCCTGAAACGCCAGTGCCGATATAAAGAAGGCCCTTGGACTCGACGTATTTGACGCGGCGATTCGTGTCCTCGAATAGCGAGTTGCCACCGTCGATGATAATGTCACCACGTTCCAGGTGCGGGAGCAGTAACTCGATAAATTCATCGACTGGTTTGCCGGCTTTGACCATGAGCATGACCCGGCGCGGGCGCTTGAGCTGCTTTACGAAATCCTCAATGGAATGAGCGCCAGTGACTTTGGTGCCTTTGGCCTCTTTGGCCAAAAACTCATCCACTTTCGAAACCGT
>DASWRJ010000509.1:0-4878 GCA_036403255.1 Verrucomicrobiia bacterium | reverse complement strand
GCCACACACGGCCAAGCTGTATTGCCGTAGTTGCAGTCAACCGGTGCGCAGAGATTCCCCGGCCCTTATTTGGGAAAGCTTTGTTGAAGGCGCCGGTTTCCGATCCCCCAAAGCCCCAAGGAGCCTCCGCAGCACGAGTTATCCCGACCCGATTAGCACGGAAGAAGTTTCATTCTTTGCGGAAGCATCTGTTAGTTATAAAGTTTCGTCTGGCATTCAGGCCAAAGCGATTCGCGCCTCTTCCCAACCCGATGCAGAGATTCAAGTGGAGCAATCATTCTTTGCCGGGAAAAAGCCGTCATCTCTCCGCGGAAAAACTGATGCACCTGCGGAAAACCAAAGGATAACAGAAAGTTCAGCCACCGCTGAAGTCCTGATCACCTTCGAGTTGCCGCTCTCTGAAAAACTTTCGTTGGCCGAGTCCTTGGCGCTCATCGTTCGGCAGGGTTATCAGCGTTTGCTCGTCAATAACCAGATTGTTCGGGTCGAGGAAGCTGAGCCGATTTTGCAAAAATTTCAGCCGAATGGTCATAAAACTTCCGCGCCAGCTTCCTTAGTCGTGATTCAGGATCGGCTGAAACTCCGGCCCGAGGCACGGTCTCGCTTTTGCGAAGCCTGCGAGCAGGCTTATCATTTTGGCAAGGGCAAGCTCACGATATTTTCCATTCGCAACGAGAGTGGGCGCGCTCAACCAGTGATAGGAGACCCTCAGTTTTTCTCAAATCGGTTCCATTGCGCGACGTGTGATATCGAATATAAAGAGCCAAGCTCAGCGCTGTTCAGTTTCAATCATCCTGTCGGTGCTTGCCCGACCTGCAAAGGCTTTGGCCGCATCATAAGCATCGATTACCAATTGGCCATTCCGGATCGCAGCAAATCCCTGGCTGAAGGCGCCGTCCGCCCGTGGCAAACCGGGCAGGGAGCTGAATGCCAGGTGGATCTCAAACGCATGTGCAAGCATTACGAGATTCCCATGGATGTTGCCTTTGAAAAATTGCCCAAGAAATCGCAGGATTGGGTCCTCTATGGCGATCCCGACCATGGCAAAGACGATGAACATCAATGGCCGCGCACATGGTACGGTGTAAAAGGCTATTTTCGATGGCTTGAATCGAAAGCCTATAAAATGCATGTGCGGGTCCTCCTCTCACGTTATCGTGCCTACTCGACCTGCCCCACGTGCAACGGCCAACGTTTCCAACCTGAAGCGCTGCAATTCAAAGTCGCCGATGCTTCCGGCCGGTTGCAGACGCTGGCTGATTTTTATCAATACCCGGTCGAACGTGCGCTCGAATTCATCGAGCACATTGCCGGTGAATTGAGCATCCCTGATTCTGGCGTGCTGTTGCGAAAGAAAAAGGATCCCATGCTCCTGGTTCTGGGCGAGGTGCGCACCCGGCTTCGTTATTTGGTTGATGCGGGGCTCGGCTACCTGACGCTCGATCGGCCCACGCGGTCTCTTTCGGGCGGGGAAACGGAACGCGTGAATCTGACCACTTGTCTTGGCACGCGCCTGGTTAATACGCTCTATGTTCTCGATGAACCGAGCGTAGGTCTGCATCCCCGCGACACGGCACGATTGGTCCGTATCGTGCAAGGCTTGCGTGATCTTGGGAATACGGTTGTGGTCGTGGAGCACGAGGCCAGTGTTATGCGGGCTGCCGATCAAATTGTTGATCTTGGCCCCGGCCAAGGCGAAGCAGGCGGTCACATTGTCTTCCAAGGCTCTTATTCCGAACTGCTTAAGAACCGGGATTCACTCACTGGTCAATACTTGAGCGGCGCAAAACGGGTCGAATTGCCGAAACGCCGGCCCATGCCAGCCAACTCGAGCAGCCTCACCATTCGCGGAGCAACGCTGCACAATCTCAAGGACCTCACGGTCGAGATTCCACTGAATCGCTTGGTGTGTCTCACGGGCGTGAGTGGCTCAGGGAAAACAACGCTTGCCCGTGAAATCCTTTTACCGTGTCTTGAAGCAAAACTTAATTCCAAGGCCGAAGCTTCCGAGTCTGAGCACTCCGAGAATGATTCCGACAATTCTGATGACGATTCCGCCGAAAGCTCCAGGTGCCAGCATTACGAACAAATCGAAGGTGTCCATCATCTCGGTCGCGTCGTGCTCGTGGACCAATCACCTCTGGGCCGAACCCCACGCTCCAATCCCGTCGTTTACATTGGCGCCTTCGAAGATATTCGAGAATTGTACGCCCAAACAGATTTGGCCCGGCAGCGTGGCCTGAATGCCAGCGCTTTCAGCTTCAATTCCGGCCAGGGTCAATGCGAGCGCTGCCGCGGCGCGGGGTTCGAGAAGATCGAAATGCAATTCCTGAGCGACGTTTACATCCGGTGCCCGGATTGCCAGGGGCGACGCTATCGCTCGCACATTCTCGAAGTTAAATTAATAGCAGCTCTCCGTGATAAATCCAACGGCTCATCGGCGGCCGAGCCACGCATCCGCGAGTGGAGCATTGCAGATCTCCTCGAAGCGACCGTTGACGATGCCATCCAGGTGCTGCTCTCGTTCTTTCATTTGCCGCCCGGTCGCCGTGCCTTACAAAGTCTTAAGTTGCTGCAGGAAATTGGGCTCGGGTATTTACGTCTCGGGCAGCCGATTAATACACTCTCGGGTGGTGAAAGCCAGCGTCTGAAACTGGTCAGTTACCTAGCCGAGTTTGCCCACGCTGAGGCCGCGGAAGCCAAGCCTACGCTCTTTGTTTTTGACGAGCCAACCACTGGGCTGCATTTCGAGGATGTGCGCATTCTCCTCAAAGCCTTTCAGCGCCTGGTGGACGCCGGCCACTCTCTGCTGGTCATCGAACATAATCTGGACGTCATCAAATCGGCAGATTGGGTGCTCGATCTCGGTCCTGAAGCCGGAGAACGTGGAGGCCAACTCGTGGCGCAGGGCACCCCTGAAACGATTGCTGCATGCGTGGAAAGCCATACGGGTAAGGCGCTAGCAAGTTTGCTTGGATAAAACTCCGCAAATTGTTTATTCCAGCGTTGCCGTAATCTGCAGTTTAAATTTTTCCTCCTTTCACATAAGCTCCAAAACTATGGCAATTACGCCACAGCAATTTGCAAAAATGCAGGAACGTCTGGGTGCGCCGAAGCGCTCGGCAGGTCCTATATTCGAGGCCAGTGGGCGGCCCGCCACAACGCATCGGGTCATCATTGGGATTGATCCTTCATTGCGGGGCACAGGATTTGGTGTGATCGAGGTCGCGCGACCGTTTCCGAAGACGCTGGCACAGGGAACGATCCGTTGCAAGCCTGGCTGGGAGCGGTCCCGGTGTCTGCTGAGCATTGCACATGAGCTCAGGGCAGTCCTGAAAAAGTTTCGGCCGAGTGTTTGCGTAATTGAAGGATTGTTTTACTCGCAAAATTTGCAGACCGCTCTGATCATGGGTGAGGCGCGCGGCGCAAGTCTTGTGGCCGCAGCAGAGGCGGGGATGGAGATTTATGAGATCGCGCCACGAAAGATGAAGCAAGCCATCGTGGGCTATGGGGCAGCTCAAAAGTCGGCCGTGGGAAAGATGGTGCAGCGCATGTTGCACCTTGATGAGCCCCCCGCTCCCGACGCAGCCGATGCGCTGGCCTTGGCGCTCACTTTTGCCCAGGAGAATGGGCGGCTTTCGCTCTCGCCCCCGAAACGCATTTAGAAGGACATGATACATTTTCTGCACGGCAAACTGGTCGAAGCGCTCCCGACGCAAGTGACGATTGATGTCCATGGTGTCGGTTACGAGGCCCTGATTCCCTTGTCATCCTACGACCGCCTGCCGCAGCCAGGAAACGAAATTAAGCTGCTGACGCATCTGGCCATTCGAGACGATGCGCATGTGCTTTATGGATTCATGACCACGCAGGAGCGGGACATGTTTCGCTTGTTGATTAATACAGTCAGCGGCATCGGGCCCAAAATCGCCCTTAATGTGTTAAGTGGCATGAATGTCACAGCCTTGCGCGGCGCGGTTGCAAATGGCGATGTGAAGTCGTTATCGCAAATCTCCGGGGTGGGAAAAAAGACCGCTGAACGCATCGTGGTGGAACTGAAAGATAAAGTGGGCGCCGCTGGAGCTTGGGAAGCAGCCAGTGCTCAGCGATCGCTTTCTGCGGCTGACCAAAAAGTAAATGATGCTGTGCTGGCGCTGATGGCCCTGGGCTTTAAGCAAATCGATGCGCATGACTCAGTACGCGCCGCTTTGAGCGCTTTAGGCGAGTCGGCACCGCTGGAAAATTTAGTGCGCGCGTGTTTGAAAAAGGGTGCATGACAACGCTGGATGAACCAAGGTTGGAGCCGGTGACGGCAAAACGACAGAAGAAGAGTGGTGTGGTGGTGCCGCATCCGTTGAAATGGCACCAGCGATTCACGGCCTCCTTCATTTATTTTTTAATCCGCACGGTTTCGGCCACCGCTCGATGGAAATGGGAATTTCACCAGCCTCAGCCCGCCGGGCCCATTATTTTTTGCACGTGGCACAATCGATTACCCTATTCGTTGCTCTTATATGAAAATTACATCAAGCATCACAAGCTGCCGCATCGGCTGGCCGCCATCGTCAGCGCAAGTAAAGATGGCGGCGTAGTAGCGCGAATTTTGGAGCATTTCGGCGTGCAACCGGTGCGCGGGTCGTCCAGTCGCCGGGGCGCGCAGGCGTTGCTCGAATTAGTGAGCTGGACGGAGCGCGGTTACGATGTGGCCATCACCCCTGATGGACCGCGTGGACCGTGTTACGTGATTCAGCACGGAGCAATCTCACTGGCGCAAGTAACGGGCCTGCCGATAGTGCCCGGTATTTAAAATTTGAAATGGAAGTTGCGGCTGCGCAGTTGGGATAGATTCCAGGTGCCGCTGCCGTTTGCAAGTATCGA
>DASWRJ010000508.1:0-3597 GCA_036403255.1 Verrucomicrobiia bacterium | reverse complement strand
TTCAGAACTCCCAATCTGCAAACCCAAAGTAAAAACCATAGCCGCTTTCAAAAATGGCCTGGGATTTGTTTTCAAGTCGGGAGATGTGGCCTTGCAAAATGGATGGGCCAGAATTGACGAACTGCCGCCCGCCGCATTGGGTTCCATTTGGCTGGGCACCACCAGTAAAAATGGTGCGGTCACAGACGTAATCTCCTACAAGGACAAAGCCTTCACCGATTCCGACGCCGTCAATATGCCTGAACTGCTTAGCGCGAATGTTGGGCAACGCGTTGTGGTGACCTTCTCCTTCGGCTCCGAGATAAAGCGTATCGAAGGCACGCTGCTCGCTGTGCCCACCGATCGCAGGCCCGAGCAGGAACCAGTTCAACCATCCCAGGGATATTATCCATACAACAACATCCGGCCCGCGGAAATGGCGCATGGCGAAATTGTCCTGCTGCGCGTCGCCACAAATGACAGGCCATTTATTCTCAGTTTGAACAAGAATGCCATCCAGGGGCTGGAACTATCCGATGGCGCTAGCTTAAAGACCCAGCTGGAGCGGGACGTGAACCGAATAAAATTCCGCGTGGGTAATAATCTGCAAGCGGCTGATATGACCATGGCTTATTTGGAAAAGGGAATCATTTGGAGCCCCAGTTACCGGCTGAACATTGAGAAAGAAAAATCCGCCGAAATCACCCTGGACGCCGTGCTGGCCAATGACATAGAGGATTTGGACAATGTTGAAGTCTCCTTTGTGGTGGGGTATCCGAATTTTATGTTTGCGGATTTTTTGTCGCCACTAACTTTGCAGCAGAGCGTGGCGAATTTTGTGCAGAATCTCATGAGTGGAGTGAACCGGGAGCGTAACGGCGGCCAGCGCGGTGGCGTTATGGGCCAAATGGTGGCATATAACACCGCCAATTTTGATACATCACTGCGACCCGACGCCAGTTATGCCGCAGGCCAGCCGATGCCAGGCGAAACCAGCGAGGATTTATATTTTTATCGCAAGACGGGCGTCACTATGAAAAAGGGCGACCGCGCGCGCTACGAGGTTTTCAGTGCGTCTGTCCCTTACGAGCATTTGTACGAATGGGAAATCCCAGACAGCATGAACATCGATGAGCGCGGGTACCATCAGAACGATGGAAAAAAGGATCCGGAAAATCAGGTCTGGCATGTGCTGCGACTGCAAAACACCACCAAACAGCCTTGGACGACGGCACCGGCATTTACCGTAAATGGTGCGATGCCCCTGGCGCAGGACATGTTGCAATACACACCGCCAGGCGCACGTAACTCGCTCAAGCTCACTGTGGCCACCGATATGCGTGCCGAACAAACGCAAGTAGAGGTCAACCGCAAAGCTTCCCGAATCGACAATCGAAATTTCGATGAGGTGACCGTGCAGGGACGGCTAAAGATCACAAACTGGAAGGACAAGGAAGCGTCTTTAGTCGTGCGCAAATCGCTCATTGGGGAAGTGCTCTCGTCGTCGCCGGAAGGGAAAGTCACGAAAGTGGTAAAGAAGTTGACATCAGTGAATCCCAATTCAGAGGTTGAATGGGAATTCCAGCTCGCTGGAGGCAAGACCAAGGAGATCGAGTATGTATATAAGGCGCTGATTTACCGATGATAAATCCGACTTTATAGCCCTTCTCTTTTCTTTTCCTGGTAATAGGCGCGAAACCCAAAATAGAACACGAGAACGCATGAGGCCTTCATAACAAATAGCCACCATGGTCGCCACCAGGCGCCAGTGCGGGACTCGATTATGTCAGATATTCCGAAGATGAAGAACGCGGCGCTCAGAATAAAGAAGATGCGACGAAATGGAGGCTGAGAGCAGAACACTTTGGTCAGGAGGACTAATGTGACGAGCAACCAAATTCCGGCTTCGAGGAGGTTGCCGTTTTTTTCGAGATCAGAAGGAAGCCAGTCAATCACTACTGCACTTTTACCTTTAAGCCGCCTTTATGCAGCTTGATTTTCAGGTCCTGATTTGGCTTCGCTTCCTCCGCTGCGCGAATGATTTTCCCGGAAGTGGCGTCGGTCGTAATGGAGTAGCCGCGCGCAAGGACATTTTCTGGCGAGAGCAGACGCAAGCGCGCGGACAACGTCGCCAGCGCAGCTCGAGGCTCTTTCAGAACGACACGCGCTTGCTCATGCAGTCGGCGATCGAGCTGTTTAAGCATTTGGCTGCGCAAGCTCATTCCCTGGGACGGACGGGCACGGTAGAGTCGGCGCTCTAAATTCAGCCATGCATTGTATGCGTGCCGGTAGCCGTGCTTCAAACAGCGGCAGAGCGATTCATTCAAGTCATCCAAATGCTGCGATTTGTCTTCAAGAAAGCGCCGAGGGTGAACACGTTCCAACCGATCAGCGAGTTGCTCCAGCGCCTCAGTATCCTCGCGAACGCGGCGAGTCACCATGAGGTGCATGTAATCCGCGGTTTCGGCCACGTATTTGCGGCTGGCGAATGCCCCTTCCGTGATCAACTCGGCTGCGGCACTGGGTGTCGCCGCGCGCAGGTCGGCCACAAAATCGCTGATCGTAAAATCAATTTCGTGTCCAACGGCCGAAACAACTGGGAGCTTCGAATTGAAGATAGCTCGAGCGACCACTTCTTCGTTAAAAGCCCACAGATCCTCCAGGCTCCCGCCGCCACGGGTCACGAGAATAAGATCGATTTTATTTCCAGCCGTGGAATTGGACCAGTCGTTCAGCAGTTGAATAGCGCAAGCGATTTCCTCTGCCGCGCCTGCTCCCTGCACACGGCACGAAGCGAGCAGGATTTCCAGTCCTGGCTGGCGACGCTCAATCACGTGCAGCACGTCCCGAATGGCCGCGCCCGAAGGTGAAGTGACAATCCCGATGAATTGGGGATATTTTGGAAGCGCACGCTTCCGTTCCGCGGCAAATAAACCTTCCGCCTGCAGCTTTTGCTTGAGCCGGTCGAAAGCAATTTGCAGCGCTCCAATGCCCTGCAGCTCGACAGCGGTCACCCGAAGTTGATATTGCCCGCGCACTTCATAAATGGTCATTTGGCCCTGAAGGAGGACTTTTTGGCCGTCTTCAAGTAAATCGCGGTTGGGGATGAGTTCGCCACGAAACAGCACACAGCTAAGTTGCGCATTCGCGTCTTTGAGCGTGAAATAAATATGGCCGGAGGTTTGCAGTCGGAAATTCGTAATTTCGCCAGTGACCCAGACGAATCCGATCTGCCGCTCGAAAAGTTGGCGCAAATTGGCGGTCAGTTCAGAGACACTGAGGATCTTGCGGCCGGCACCAGGCTGGACCGGGTTTGGAGGTGGACTTGACTTTCCACTTTGCGTTGGCGCTGCTTCATCTTGAGCGGGAGCTTCAACCGGATGGGGCGCGGGCTTGGGGCTCGGTTCATAGAACAGATCATCGAAATCCCACTGCGTTGTTACGTCCTTTGGCATGAGCGTTACTCCGGCGGTGGCGGCACATAGGCCTCGCTGACGCGTTGAATGCCGGTGGCGCGGCCGGTGACATTATCAATTTCCACAATAGCTCCTTGTAACAGAATACGTTGCTTTGCAACTGCGAATCGCTGGGGAGTATTCGTTAAAAAGCGGCGAATCA
>DASWRJ010000507.1:0-4851 GCA_036403255.1 Verrucomicrobiia bacterium | reverse complement strand
AGGAGGAATTGAAGGGAATTGCTGAGCGCGTGGCAGAAATCAGCGAAAAGGCCAAAGAAATTCACGTGGTGTACAACAATAATGCTTCAGATTACGCACCGCGGGCTGCGAGCCGCTTTCGAGAAATTTTGGAGCAGCAATACCCTGAGTTCGATTTTGGCCCGCAAAGCGATCACGCCGAAAACCCGAGTACATTGTTTGAGAATCAAACTCGGCGTGGCTCAAACTTGCGCCATGCAGGGAAAGGATGATTATGCCTGCCGTTGCCGAAGCGAAACGTGAAGCCACACTCGAATCGATATCCAAGTGTATTCGGGTATGCGTCAAATGTCCGCTGCACGAGTCGCGCACGCTAGCCGTGCCAGGAGAAGGGACGCCTGGAGCGCGGTTCATGATCATTGGCGAGGGCCCGGGCAAAGACGAAGACCGAACCGGCCATCCATTTGTCGGTTCTGCGGGCGCTTACCTGGATCATGTTCTGGAAGGAACCGGCATTGAACGAGCGGACTTTTTCATCACGAACATCATAAAGTGCCGTCCGCCAAATAACCGGACGCCGCGCGCAATCGAGGTGCTGACTTGCACGAGCAACTATCTTTTCAAGCAGATCGAACTAGTGGATCCGGAGCTCATCATTTTGCTGGGGCTGACAGCGGTGAAGAAAATGTTGAATTTGAAATCGGTCGATGAAGCACGGGGGAAAATTATCGAGTCGAATGGACGGCGTTTTATGGCCAGCTACCATCCGGCGGCGCGATTTTATCGTGAAGATTTGTCCAAGAAAATAAAAGCGGATTTTGCCAAGATTAAAGCTGAGCTCGTGCGCCTGAGCAAATGATGCTGCTTATTCCTGTTGGCATAGTTGGCACCAAGCGGTAGTGCGGCCGCCCACGGTCGCCCGGCTCAGAGGCACCCTATGATTTGGGCACCGGCCGGCTTTGCTCCACCGTTGATGAAAGAGCCAGTCTTTGGGCGGATCATCAAACTTTGGGCCCACGTGCCTAATAGCCTGCCGGCAGACAAAGCGGATGGATTTCCACAAGGCTTGGGCGCGCTGGCCGGAGATTTTGCTGGAGCGGAGTTGGGGAGCAATTTTGGCGCGCCAAAGGATTTCGTCCGCCATCCAATTGCCCACGCCTGGAAACCCGCTTTGGAGGAGCAGGGCAGCTTTGACCGGAAGCTTGCCATGCCGCTGGAGAAAGTCAGTCATTTGGCCTTGCGTGAATTCATTGCTGGTGAGCGCGGCTGGAATTTGTGACCACCATTCAGGGGCATCTTTACCCTGATGGAAACGAACACGGCCAAATTGCCGCATGTCCTTGAACACCAGGGTTCTTTCTTTTTGGCAAAGGACAAGGTGGTCATGTTTTTGAGGCACAAACCCGGGTGCCTCCACCCGCAACATCCCGGTCATCCCCAAATGCAGGCCAAGCCAAAGATTTTTGGAAAACCGAAAGACCATTTGTTTACCGCTGGCTTTGGATTCCAGGAGCATTGCTCCGGGCAGCAAGCGCTCCATTCCTTTAATATCCGTACCGCGGAAAATTCGCTTTTCGCCATGCAACAGGATTTTCGTAACTTTTTTGCCAAATCCAGCGTCCCATTGTTTGCGGTAGTATTCGACTTCAGCCAATTCAGGCATGAACGAAGGATAGAGGAGGAAGTTATTGTGAGAAATGGAATTTCGTTCGGAATAAGGAGAAGAGGATTCGGGCAACAGACGCCAAGGAGGTGGGGGTTGGGGAACCCCGCTGAAGAAACGATCTGCCGCCCGAATCGAAATTCTCTTCCGGCCTGTGCGCCGGGGACTACTTTGAATCCCTACGGGGGCTATGCTGTATTCTTTTTAGCTAAGCGTCAATTGTTTTATTGAGTTTTGATCTATCAAGGAGGGAGAATTTGTAAGTAGCTCAAAGGCAATGTATTGCATTTGGCAGGGGTGCTTATTCTCAGGAAATACGAAAAACCAGCTTGAAGTCTGCTCAGCTACAAAGGCCCATCACACACGGTTCATGCAGCATTTTGTTGATAGTTGTGCGGATATCGTGGAGTTCAAATGGTTTTAGCAAAACCAAATCGACTGCGGGAAGTTCCCTGTCAGGCATGGTGCCGGTGAGCATTAATACGGGGAGAAAGTTATTGCGAGCTTTGAGGGTTTGAGCCAGTTCAGCGCCACGCGTGCCGGCCATGAAATGATCCAGCAGCACCAAATCAAATTCAGCTTCGTCAAATTTCTTGAGAGCCTCATCGGCTGAGTTTGCGGACTCCAGAATGTAATCTTCAGATTCGAGCGCCATCTTGAGCGATTCGCAAACGACGACTTCATCATCAACCACTAAAATACGCTTCTGGGTAATTGCCATAGATGTAACAAGAGCAAGGGATTAAGAGCAGCATAGGTGCCACTTTAAGTCTGCTAATGTTACATTCGTCTATTTTTGGCTGGAGCTGAAATTTTATTTTTGCGCGCCGATGACCTTTTCAGACAGGCCGTGACGCTCTTTCGTTCCAGGCGACCATAACTGGCTTATTTCAAGACAAAATACGTTGATGAAACAATCGATACTTTGCTTTACCAGCCAGCTATGCGTGGTTGATGCCAAGTCAACTCCCAATTGGGAGATTCGGTACGCAGCCAATACCGAGCATGCGTTTCAGGCACTGGCCAGCCAGCCCTTTGAGGCGGTGGCGACTGACACTGAGCATATAGGCCGTGATTCGACTGTGGATAAAGATTTTCTGAGGCAAGTCATGGCTCGGTTTCCTAATCCCGCTCGCTTACTTTTATATAATCCTACCGACACGAAAAGCATTACAAGTCATGGTGGAGTGATCCACCAGTGCCTGACGCTGCCGACTTCCGCAGATTTACTCATCTCAGCGGCTCAAAGGGCTCGATTTGTGACCAAACTCCTGGGCGACACAGCCATTAAAAATTTGCTGCCATCATTGCGCAAACTGCCGAGCGTTCCCTCTGTCTATTTCCGAGTCGTTGAGGCTTTAAAATTGCCAGAGTCTGATGTTAACGACATTGGAATCATTATGGCCGAGGAGCCAATGATGACGGCCAAATTGTTGCAAGTGGCCAATTCGGCCTATTTCGCCCTGCAATCGAGTGTCACGAGTCCGAGCGAGGCGATTAGCTACCTCGGGTTGGAGAAAACGAAGGCGTTAATCCTTATCGCGCATGTTTTTTCGACCTTCGAGGCTGAGAAGCAGGCTAATTTCTCAGCTCAGCACCTTTGGCAACATTCGTTGACCGTCGCGCAATATGCGCGTCTGATTGCCAAATACGAGACAGGCCAGGAGGACATCGCGCAGGCTGCCTACTCGGCCGGGTTGCTTCATGATCTTGGCAAATTCATTCTCGCGGCGAATTGTCCTCAAAAGTACAACCAGATTTTAGAGCAGGCGTTCGCACGCAAGATTACCTTTGCGGAAGCTGAACAGGCGGTATTGGGGACGACACATGCGGAGATTGCCGCCTGTATCTTGGGAACCTGGGGGTTGCCCGCCTGCATTGTGGAGGCCCTGGCGTATCATCATTATCCAGCACGCAGTGCATCCAAAGATTTTACTGTCACAACCGCAGTGCATGTGGCCGACGTGCTCAGCCATCTGGCCAATAAGGGCAAAGAAGGTCTGAAAACGCTGGCCTGGGACATGGAATACTTGGACCAACTCGGCATGGCGCATCGCCTGGAGACCTGGAAAGAAACCTGCAACCAGGTTAAATCTGGCGTTCGCATCGCGGCCTAATGCATCCACATGCAGCCGAGGTCAGCTTAAAGCTCCTCTTGAAAGAGCTGCGGCTGGGCGGTAATGGCTGGTGCGTTGGGAGCTTGCGAAGTCATCAATTCCGATTCTTGAACTCCCAAAACAGGCGCAGGTGAACCAGGCAATGGGTTGATTGCTCTCGGCATCTCCGATTCGAAAACGACCAGTGCCTGGCGTATCATTTGTCCCTGATAAGTGAAGCCAGTTGCCACGGTTTCCTGGATGCGCGCCCCTGGAGGAGGCTGCATTTCGGGAGAGGCTGGCTGATGTGTTTTCTCGTTGAACGCCTCACCTGGCTCTGCTTCAAAGGGAAGCAACCCGATCCGGCGAACGGCATCACGACAAGCCGCCTGGAAATGGCTCAATTGTTCAATCACGTTGGGCTGCCCAGAATGCATGCCAGCACGATAGAGAGCATAAACATGGTCGAGCATGCGCACGATAATCTGGAGCCAATCACCTTCTAGCCGTCTCAGCTTATCGTTTTCCAGGCGCAGATGCGCTTTTTCCGAGTCGTTGGCCTTTAGCATGAACTCGGAAAAAGATTTCGCTTCGGCTGTCATTCTCTCGGAAACCTCGCGCGCGGTGGTAACCGTTTTTGCCGATTGCTCCTGCACAATTTGCCATTGCGCGGTTGCAAAACTGATTTGATTGGTGAACTTACCCAAGTTGTTGATCTGGCTGACAGTGCTGGCCAATTGATTGGCTTCGGAAAACTTCATGTCCGCCCGATGCTGAATGAGAAATGGTGTAATCGATATCCAGGCTCCCACGCTCGCGCATACCACGAGTGAAAGCAGCGGGAGAATGCGGAACGGGTCAGGACACTTAAACACTATCCAGCCCGCCACTGCCAAAAGAAACAGGTCTCCCAGGTAAAAAGGCCACTTTTTGATTTGTGGAGCGCTCTGCGATGTCATGATGCGGCATGATCTACGAAATTCTGAGAGGCATGGCTATGCAAAAAACCTTGTGACGATGAATTTCCACCGCAATCTGGAGTTCCTCAATTATGGCGGTGGGACGTAACCAGCATGGCAAACGGCGGTAACAGCACCTCCTTGCTTGTTTGTC
>DASWRJ010000506.1:0-8239 GCA_036403255.1 Verrucomicrobiia bacterium | reverse complement strand
ATGTCTGTTCTTGGCCATCTCGTAAGACTTTGATCGGGATTACATCGGTTTCGCTGGAGACGATTCGCCACATCACGGAATCACCAATCCCGGAAAAGCGGCTGACCGGCTTGCCATCTACTTCGAGAATTTTATCGCCTGCCTTTAATCCGGCCTTTTCGGCTGGCGAATTGGTCATGACATAACCGATCACCGTTGTTTTTTCTGCTTCGCTTACTGGGCGGCCAATACCCCAAACCAGGAGGGCAAAAGTCAGCGCGAGCAGCATGCTGAAGAGCGGTCCGGCGGCGGCAACAATAATCTTGTCCAAGGCGCTGATCGGCGGGAGGTCTTCGGCTTTTTCATCAGTCTTTCCCTCGATTGTTTCCATGGTGGCCATTTGAGGCAGGGCGACATAACCGCCGGCGGGAATGCTGCCCAGGCAGTAGGTTATGCCATTGATCTTCTTCTGCCAGATAGGTTTACCAAACCAGATGGCAAAACGATCAATCTTGAGGCCGCGCCACTTGGCTGCTAGAAAGTGACCCAGCTCATGAACGCCGATAAGCAGGTTAAAAAGCAGCAAAACTTCTAGCAGAATAAAAACAAATTTCAAAATATGCATATTGGACTAATACAACTAACGGCTCAGTGGAATATAATGGTCTTTCCCGGACTGGCAATCTTGGAAAGAAGCAGCTTTTTTGCCTGAATCGAACTGTTAAGTCTGAATCCTTCAGTTTTTGGTAGTCCAATACATGCAGATCTTCGGAAAATGGTAAAAGAAGGCGAAGAATGGCTTTTTTGAGCCTCTCAACGATTACGACTAATTACGATAACAAACGCCGAAGCTCACATCTCTTCTTGGGGGGAATGCAGTGTGGCGTTCATCCGAAAGCCAGATGTTCGTATATTTAAGAGCAGTTTTACCTGGGCAGGGCAGAAAATCCGTGCTTAATGCTCAATTCCGGCCTTGCTTCACAAGCGCCCCTTAATTTTTCCTGACAATCTGTCGAGCTTTGCTTGCAGCACGGCAAGTTCATCGTAAAATCGTTGGAATCCATGCGCGATTTGAGCTGCGAATGGAGAGTGTGAGCGGTTTTCTGATATGATGACTTTGAGTTGTTTGGGCCTAGCTGGTGTATGGATGGGTGTTTCAAACCAGGCTGGCCCGCGTTTCTTTCGTGGATTTTTGGCCGAGCTTGGCCGCGCCGTGCTCCCGCCCGCCAACCGCCCGACACCAGAGCTCTGGAACACGAACACAATCAGCGCGTCATGGCTCGGCCACTCAACTGTCCTGGTGAATTTTTACGGCCTGACAATTCTGACGGATCCAGTTTTGTTCCGCCGCATCGGGGCGAATCTGAAGATTGGCACTGTCGGGCCCAAACGCATGATCGACGCGGCCCTGACTCCGGAAGAACTGCCTGATATCGACATCATTCTGCTTTCACATGCGCACATGGATCATCTGGATCTGCCGTCATTGCATTGTTTCTCCCGCGCCACTCGGGTGGTGACGGCCCACAATACGGCCGACCTGCTTGCACCGACACAGTTGCGGGCTCACTGCACCGAGTTGAAATGGGGCGAGAAGGCGAAAATCATCACTCGCCGTGGTGACGCGATTGTGCAGGCTTTCGAGGTAAACCACTGGGGAGCACGGTGGCGGCACGACAGTTATCGAGGTTACAACGGTTACGTTATTGAGCGCGAAGGCCGAAAGATTATTTTCGGCGGTGACACGGCTTGGACATCCACATTTCGGCCCTTGCGCGGCCGTGGCGGTTATGAATTGGCCATCATGCCTATCGGTAGCTACAAGCCGTGGATCTGGTGCCATTGCAATCCCGAGCAAGCGGTCTCGATGGCAAACGACTCCGGCGCCAAATATATTCTGCCGGTGCATTTCCAGACATTCGCCCTGGGCCGGGAGCCGAGGCATGAGCCGATGGAGCGCCTGCGCAAATGCATCGAGCCGGAAAGGATTGCGCTTAGTGAAATTGGCGAGACGTTCGTTTGCAATTAGGGCTTACTTGCTGCGTGGAGGAGTGATGAAAGCTTGTAGGCGGTTGTTTTGCTAAAATAGATTTATACTTGTGGCCAAGCTTGGAACGAAACATTGCGGAACGAGGATGATTGCCGGTCTTTAAATAAAGGGATTAAATGCGCAGATGCCTCCATAGTCCTGACCATGACTGAAGTCTTCACTGATGAGCTCCGAAGAACCTGCAAAACGGGCGGCAGCGAGAATCAGCGCGTCCCATAATGAGATCTTCCAACGGCGTTGCTCATCCAAAGCGGATTCCAGAAGTTCCAGAGTATTATCGACGATAGGCCAAGTGAAAAAATCGCGCACGATCTGTGCGGCTTTAATCTGCGCAATCCCGCTCTTGATCAGATTCACGTGCATTTCCTGAAGCACTTGAACGCTAATAGCAGATGAACCGGGCGAACTCCAACCCTGCTCGATTAATCCGAGCGCCACGTTGCGCTTGCCAGGTGAATCCAAGTCGTAAGCGTAAAGGAGAACGTTTGTATCAAGAAACCTTGCGGCGTTCATGCAATTGCGCGCGCGTCAAAGGTCGTCCACCCAGACGCAAGCCATTCCGCAGACGTTTAAGGGCTGCGGAGCTATTGGATGGTTGAGCACCAGTCCGCAGCATAAAATCCAAGCCATCCACCACCAGTTTCTTCAGGGTGGTTTTGCGCTGGGCAGCGGCTACTTTGGCCCGGTGGAGAAGTTCATCTGGAAGATCAATAGTGGTCTTCATCGAGCAATAAATACAGCTTTACAGCTATATTGTCAAGCCTCTGTCCCTTATCAACGGTCCATGCCGTTACGTCAAAACTCGCCGTAATGACTTCTGATGCACCTGCGTCTGTCTTGGGGTTGATGGCTGTGCGCTAATAGTCTGAGCGCTCGGCTTCACCAGACGCCAGGCGAGCCGTCACTTTTACAACGGTGGTTGCCGAATGGCGGATTCGGAGTGGTGCCTGCAAGATCCCACCACTAAGCTCACTAATGCATTGCGGAGGGTCCGTGGCCGGTTTCAGCAGGGAAAGGTCCCCTCGGTAATTGAGCTTGCCTCGACCATTCGAGAATACTGCTGACCTCCTGCCATTTTATAGGCTTATTCACGTAAGCGATGGCGTGGAGTCTTTTGCTCTCTTTTATATCCGGACCATATTTGGAAACGCTCGTGACGATCACCGGCAAGTTACGGAGTTTTGGGTCAGCCTGCGCGCGGAGCCACTCCAGGAAGGACAATCCGCTCATCCCGGGAAGGCTAAGGTCCAGCAGCAGCACGTCTGGGAAAGGATTTTGCGTTCTATTTTCATAAGGGGCAATCCCCGCCAGATACTTCTGAGCCTCACTGGCATTCCGAACAATGTGCAAGCCACGAATTTTGCCTCGCCTGAACTCGCGCTCAAGGAGAGAGACGTCATTTTCGTCGTCTTCCAAAGCTAAAACCGTGCGTCCCATAGTCACCGTGTTACGCTAAAATTCTGTTAACCTGGGTGTAATGACAAGTCTCTACAGAGTGAAATGATTCCTACCGCCGGGGTCGGGAAATTACCTATTGCGCGTGTGACACCGAAAAAAGCTTTGGTTCCGTGAGATCGCCAGAACGGCCTCACCCAGAAGCAAGGAAATAGACTTCCGGACGAATTAGAAATGCGCAATGCTTTTCAAACTGGGGCAGAAGCATCTATGACGCGGCAGACTGATATTCCAGATTGAGCACCGAAGGATTAGCACAAAGCCGGAGTGGGTGGCAGCTCGCAATAAGACCAAAAATTGAAGGAGAGTTTAACCAGTTCGACCAGTTCATTGATAGTCGCCGGCTTGATCATGTAGGAATTGGCACCCAGTTGGTAAGCGCGAACAACATCGTCGGGCAGCCGGGAGGCGGACAGCATCATGACAGGAACAATCTTGCATTGCTGATGATTCTTAAGCCAATCGAGCACTTCCAAGCCGCTGAGGCGCGGCATTTTTATGTCCAGAAAGAGCACACCAGGAAACCGAAAAGCGGCACGATCGGCATATTCGCCTTTGCCGCAGAGATAATTGATTACAGCTTCACCGTCTTCGACGATGTAAATGGGATTCTTAATTTCGGAACGGCGGATGGCAATTTGCAAAAGATGCGCATCATTCTGGTTGTCCTCCGCAATTAAAATAAGCCTGTCCCTATGAAACATAAATTCCCATGCTTTCCAACCCTGCAATATGACAGAGGGATTGGGGCTGCGCTAGTGACGCAATGGATTAGAAGGGAAACTGATGCTGCGACATAACCGCAGACAGGCTGCTTGCGATTATTCCGTGCACGTAACGAGATTAAAACCATGCAGGCGCTTCCCCCAGTGCATATACAGAATGGCACAGGCTGGGGAGCGACCATAATTCAAACTTGTGCAACAAAATGTTAGATTGCGGAAGCATCAAGCATGGTCCATTGACCAGGCTGGAGAGTTCCTAATTCGAATGAGCCAAACTGGCTGCGGTGAAGCTGAAGCACTTGATAACCGTGAAGGGCGAACATGCGCTTTACTTGATGGTATTTCCCTTCAATGAGTTCAAGGCGGGCGGTGCGTCGTGAGGTGATTTGAAGCGTTGCCGGCGCGCAAGGTTTCTCCTCGCCCGGCAAAATCAATTCGCCCGTAGCGAAAATTGAGACGAGTTCGGGCGCCAAATCCTGGTCGAGAGTTACCTCGTAAAGTTTGGGTACTTTATGGCGGGGCGATGTCCAACGCTGCACGAGAGCGCCATCATCAGTGAGGAGCAATGCCCCAGTGGTGTCTTTATCGAGCCGGCCCACACTGGTGACAGGTGGATTACGTCGTGACCAGCGCGGTGGAAGAATGTCGTAAATGGTTGGGCCTTCGGATTCATCGTGCGTGCAAACATATCCGGCCGGTTTATGGAAAAGCGCGAGCAAACCTTCTGGAGCTTCGATCGGTTCGCCATCAATCCGCACCAGCAACGGGTCGACCTTCTGATCAGCGGCTTTGGCAGCTTTGCCGGCTAATAACACGCGGTTGCTCTTAATCAGAGCGCGGGCTTCGCTGCGGCTCGAGTAGCCGTAACGCGAGAGGATTTGATCAAGCCGCCTGGGCTGCATGGGCAAAACTGATTAGAAGACGCGTGCCCAGAGCACTTTTAGGTAACGGCTTTCGGGACAATTAGACATGACGGGGTGATCCGGTCCAGCCTCGGTGCGATCCAGAAACTGAAGACGTCGCGCCTGGCGATGTGCCGCTCGGATGGTGAACTCCTCGAAATCGGCTGCTGAAACCAGGCCGGAGCAGGAGCACGTCACGAGCAATCCTCCTGGGCGCAGGAGCGAAATACCGAGCTGATTCAGGTCTTCGTATTTTCTCTGGCCGTCGCGGAATTCTTCGCGGCTCACCACGAATTTCGGCGGATCAAGAATGATGACGTCCCACTGCTCTTTATTGCCTTGCATCTGGCGCGCGTACGAAAACGCATCGCAGTGCACCCAATTCACGCGCACCTGGTTCAGGTTTGCATTTCGTTTCGCCTGGGCAATCGCTTTCTCATCCAAATCAACGCCTGTAACTTCTTTTGCCTTCTCATTCGCTGCTGCTGCTATGGCAAATCCCCCCGTGTAGCAGCAAAGGTCGAGCACGCGGCAATCCTTCACCAACCGGGAGAGCCTCAGACGGTTCTCTCGTTGATCGCAGAAAAATCCTGTCTTGTGCCCTTCTTCGAAATCCACCTCGAACTTCACGCCATTCTCGCGAATTCGCACCGCCCGCGGCGGCGCTTCGGCAGCGCGCTTGGGCTTAATTCCTTCCATGCGCGCAATCCGTTCATCGACATGTACCACCTGGCGTTTTGTCCCTAGACGCGAGTGGAGAATTTCCAGAAAGCCCGGCAGCCGGCTATAAACGCCATGACTGTGTACCTCCACACTGAGCACGTCTCCGTATTTATCGACAATCAAACCGCTGAGCGTGTCACCGTCGGAATGAATGACGCGGAAGGCGTCCGTTTGTTCCGGCAACCGCAGGATGTTTAGACGCAAATCAATCGCGCGGTTCAGGAGTTCGGCCAGGTATTCATCGCCGGCCTCTTCAGCGCCGTGATAAAACACACGCAGAGGGACGCGGGCATTTGGATTATATAGACCCCGGCCGAAAATCTGCCCTTCTTTGTCATAAATATTGACGATATCACCCGATTTGGCTTGAGGTGAAACCGAGCGAATCATGGCCGGATAAATGGTCGGATGATAACTGAAGAATTTGAGTTGGACCCACGGCTGCAACCAGGTGTCGCTGCCCGCTGGCTGTTCTTTATCCAGAAAGCGCGGGCCAGAGGCCGGGCGGCGCGGGCGAGGTCTGAAAGTGGCTTGATTCATTCGTTCCAAACCGAACGTGCCATTGCCTTGCCTTAAAATCGAACCAAAAATCAGCGGACGCAAGTGGCATTGCAACTTCACAGCATTTTGCCTATTCCAAAACGGTTCAGAACCTGCCAACCTTTGCGCATGCTCAAGCTTACGTCACTTGTCGCTGGATTCGTTTCATTGGTAATCCTAAGCGCATCGGCCGCGGAGGACACGAAGTGGTGGAATGACGCTGTCGGGCAGGCGCTGGGGAAGGCTGGTTCCAACCGCTCTCAACTCGAGCAGGCCCTTGGAAAAGTTCCCGAAAAGCAACGGGAAGGATTGCAATTTCTGATTGAGAACATGCCGGAGATGGACTTGAAGAAACTCTCGGCCAATTACCTGCTTGAAAATGTAGCGCTGGCTTACGAAGCCTGGGAGAAAGCGCCGTGGCACTCGAAGGTATCGAAGAAGGTTTTCCTGAATGAAATCCTGCCTTATGCGAGCATCAACGAGCGACGTGATAATTGGCGCAAATTGCTCCGGGAAAAATGCGCGCCGCTGATCGAGGATTGTAAAACGCCCAGCGAAGCCGCGCAGCGGTTGAATCAAAAATTGTTTAAGCTGGTTAATGTAAAATACTCCACAGCTCGCAAACACGCGGACCAAAGCCCAATGGAATCAATGGATAGCGGCCTGGCGTCGTGCACAGGGCTTTCGGTGCTGCTGATCGATGCCTGCCGATCTGTCGGTGTGCCGGCACGACTGGTGGGGACGCCGCTCTGGCACGATAATCGAGGGAATCACACTTGGGTGGAAATCTGGGACGGGCGCTGGCACTTCACTGGCGCCGCCGAGCCTGATCCAAAGGGCCTGGACCGTTCCTGGTTTGTCCATGACGCTGAGCAGGCCCAAAAGGACGAGCCCGAGCATGCGATTTATGCCAGCAGCTTTGCGAAAACTGATTTGCCTTTCCCAATGGTCTGGGCGGAGGACGTGCGCTACGTCAGCTCAGTTAATGTGACCGACAATTATAAGCCCAAAGCCGCGGCTGCGGAATCGGGCAAGGCGCGGCTGCTGGTGAAGGTGCTCGACCGCCCCGCCGGCCAGCGAGTGAAAGCCTTGGTGCGTGTAACAGATGCGGAAAAGCCCGAAGTGCAACTCGAAGGCAGGAGCCGGGACGAATCAGCGGATGCAAATAACATCCTGCCTTTTGAAGTTGCGCGCGACCGCACTTATTGGGTCGAAGCGGAGTTGGGAACAAAGCTTGTGCGCCAGGAGGTTCATCCGGGTGAAGGAGCGGAGCCCGTGGTCATTTTAACGATGCTGGATGCGCCCGAAGCCACCATTCCCTCCATGCTTTCTTATGTGCCGCCCATGGTAACGAAAAAGCTTGCGACCGTGGAGTCGGCAAACCTGAAGAAGGAACTGGCCGATTTCTTCTCCGCGCCAGCGGAGTCACGAGAGAAGTGGAAATTTTCACCGGCGCTCGATAAATTGCTCGCAGACAACGAACCGGCCGTGCGGAAGGCAGCGTGGGAAGCCTATAAAAGCGCTCCCATTCATTCGGCGGCAAAGGAGGATTTCGAGGGCAAGAAGGTGCGCTTCGACAAATATGTCAGTCCTTATACCGTGCGCACGGTCGGGACGAAGCCTGAGAATGGCTGGCCGCTTTTTATCGCGATGCACGGCGGTGGCGGAGCGCCCAAGGAAGTAAACGACAGCCAATGGCAAATCATGCAGCGCTACTACAAGGACCACGCGGAGGAGGGCGGCTATCTTTATCTCGCCTTGCGGGCGCCAAATGATACGTGGAACGGCTTCTATGATGTTTACGTTTATCCATTGATCGAGAATTTGATTAAGGAATTTTTGCTGTTCGGCGATGTGGATGCGAA
>DASWRJ010000505.1:0-5658 GCA_036403255.1 Verrucomicrobiia bacterium | reverse complement strand
CCTAGGAGAGGAGGCACTATGATCGAAACACTCCCGAAACAGGTCAAGAAAGAGGCAGATCCATACCTGGCGCGCTTTGACCGTGTTGCGCAGGATGGCCTCAATTCGCAACCGCCCTGGGTCGCATCGATTCGTAAAGCCGGTATCTCGCGCTTTGCCGAATTCGGATTCCCCACTCTCCAGGATGAGAATTGGCGCTTCACGAATGTTGCGCCAATCGCAAAATTACCCTTTCGACCCACACTTGGCCTTCCAAGTCATGGCCTGAAACCAGCCGATCTGGCCAAATTTCATTTTTCAAAATTGCCCGGCAGCAAATACGTTTTTGTGGATGGCCACTTTGCTCCGGAACTCTCCACAGTTCTTGAAATGCCCGCGGGTGTCGTAGTCATGAATCTGGCCGCGGCGCTGGCCCAAAACGCTCCGGGAATTGAAAAACATTTTGCCAAGTACGCGCACACCGACAATTCGTTCACGGCGCTGAATACCGCGTTTTTTACAGATGGCATTTATATCTATTTGCCCCAGGGAAAAATTGTCACGCAACCAGTGCAATTACTTTTCATTTCGACGGCCCGCGAGAACGGAGCTGCGACGCATCCGCGCAATTTGATCGTTGCCGAGCCGAACAGCCGGTTAACGCTGGTCGAGAGTTATGTGAGCCTGGGCCAGGAGGCGACGTTTACGAACGCCGCAACTGAATTTGTCGTAGGGCAGGGCGCAGGTATCGAGCATTCCAAGTTTCAGGATGAACATTTGCGCGCATTTCATATTGCAGCGCTCCAGGTGCAACTTGGCTCGAATGCCAATTTCATTTCCCATTCCATTGCTCTCGGCGCCCAACTTTCACGCAATAACATCAATACTATGCTCGGTGGTGAGGGTATCGAGTGCGTGTTGAATGGCCTCTATATCACGAAAGATGATCAATTGGCCGATCATTTCATGATCGTGGACCACGCGAAACCGCACTGCAACAGTCACGAGTACTTTAATGGCATTCTGGACAACCGCAGCAAAGGAGTGTTCCACGGGCGAATTTTGGTGCGGCAGGACGCCCAGAAGACTGATGCCAAACAAACCAACAAAAATCTCCTGCTCTCAGACAGCGCCACGGCCGAGGCCAAGCCGCAACTCGAAATTTACGCTGATGACGTGAAATGCACCCACGGGGCCACGGTCGGCCAATTGAACGAGGAATCCATTTTTTATCTGCGCGCACGCGGCATCGGATTGGAAACCGCTCGCCGCATGTTAATTCATGCGTTTGCAGGAGAGATCATTGATCGTGTCCGCTGCGAGCCATTGCGCGAAGAGATCGACGCCATTGTCTGGGAACGGCTGGAGCAAAATCCAAATTTGGCAGAGGCTTGAGGAACGTATGTTCGACGACCTCAACGATCTTTATCAGCAGGTCATCCTTGACCATAGTAAGAGCCCAAGGAATTTCCGCGTGATGCCGAACGCCACCTCTTCCGCGCAAGGGACCAATCCGTTATGTGGGGATAACTATGAAGTCTTCGCTCTGCTCGACGGCGATGTGGTGAAAGACCTGAGTTTTCAAGGCTCGGGATGCGCGATTTCAAAGGCGTCGGCTTCAATCTTAACCGAAAGCTTGAAAGGCAAAACCAAGGCCGAAGTGAAACAGCTTTTCAATAAAATCCACGATTTGGTCACTACCGGAAATGCCCAGAGCGACTTGGGCAAATTGGCGGTTTTAGGTGGGGTCCACAAGTTTCCAGCGCGCGTGAAATGCGCGATATTACCGTGGCACGCGGTTGTGGCCGCAGTGGAAAGCAATGGCAAAATAGTTTCGACAGAGTCTGAGGAGCAATAGGAGCAGCTTTTATGATTGGACACGGCGTAAGTTCAGAGCCAGTCGCGTTAACCCGGGATGTGGTGGCATCGATTGTGCCCGCAGGATCAAAAGTCACCCTGCAAAAAGGCGAGCAGGCATACATCACCCAATCCCTGGGTGGGAGTTACACAGTTGTCGTTAATGGAAACATGTTTCGCATCGACGGCAACAACGCCGATGCCCTTGGCCTCGCGGTGCAGTCCACCCCCGTCGCCGCGCCCGCCAAGCCGCTCACTAAAGAGGAACTCGAAAAGGAAGTCTGGAACCAGTTGCGCACCTGCTATGATCCGGAAATTCCAGTGAACATTGTCGATCTCGGGCTGCTCTACGATTGCCTTGTTACGCCTTTGGACGGGACCAGTGGCCATAAAGTGGATGTCAAAATGACTTTGACCGCCCCCGGTTGCGGCATGGGCCCGGTGCTGCAGCAGGATGTGCACAACAAATTGATGTCCATCGAAGGCGTGGAGGAAGCCACCGTGGAATTGGTTTGGGACCCGCCCTGGAACCAGGGAATGATGACTGAAGCGGCAAAACTGCAACTTGGACTTTTGTAAAATGACAATGCTGGCCACAAATTCGATGCGAAAGAAAGAGGCAGTCGATTGGGGTGCTTTGCGCGCGGATTTTCCCATTCTCGACCAGAAAGTACACGGGCAACCATTGATTTACTTCGATAACGCCGCTACGACCCAAAAACCCCGCGCCGTCCTCGAGGCCCTTCAGCATTATTACACGCGCGACAACGCCAACGTGCATCGCGGCATCCATGAATTGAGCAATCGTGCCACCACCGCCTTTGAAGCGGCCCGGCAACGTACCGCCAAATTTATCAATGCCGAAAGCGCGGAGGAAATTATTTTTACACGGGGCACAACCGAGGGTATTAATTTGGTCGCCGCCGCCTGGGGTGCAAAATTCATCACACAGGGCGACACGATCTTGCTGACGGAGATGGAACATCACAGCAACATCGTGCCGTGGCAATTGTTAGCTGAACGCACCGGTGCGAAGCTGGCCTTTATTCCGGTGAATGGTGACCGCGGACTGCTTGAATTGAACCGGCTCGATGAGTGGCTCACCCCGCAAGTGAAGCTCCTGGCCATGACGCACATTTCCAATACGCTAGGCACAATTAATCCCGTGGCTGAGGTCTGCGAGCAGGCGCGAAAGCGTGGCATCGTGACGCTCATCGATGCGGCTCAAAGCGCCGGACATCGTCCTCTGGATGTCCGGGAAATCGGCTGTGACTTCCTGGCGTTTTCCAGCCACAAAATGTGCGGTCCCACGGGCTTCGGCATTCTTTACGGGCGCGCCGAGCGCCTGGACGCGATGCCGCCTTACCAGGGCGGCGGTGAGATGATTTTGACCGTCGACTATCAAAAGAGCACCTGGAAGAAAGCGCCTTATCGTTTTGAAGCAGGCACCCCCGATATTTCCGGCGCCATTGCGTTGCATGCAGCGATGGATTATCTCGACACTATTAGGCGCGAAAAAATCGCCCAGCACGATCAGGAATTGGGCGCATATGCGTTCGAGAAATTAAGCGCCTTAAATGGCATTCGTCTTTTTGGTCCTACCGTGGGCCGCGCGGGCGTGGTCAGTTTTCTTCTGGAAGGAGTTCACGCACATGATGTCGTGACCTTTGCCGACCAAGCGGGTGTGGCTTTGCGGGGAGGGCATCACTGCAATCAGCCGCTGATGAAAAAGCTCGGCGTTGAATCCACGGCACGCGCTAGTTTTTACTTTTATAATACTACTGATGAGATTGATCGATTTGTGGAAATCGTCCGCGAAATTCAAAAATTTTTCGGAGTGACATCATGAGTCCAGTGTCAAACAGCATTGCATCCATTGGGCCTCAAAGCACCATGCGGGACGTGCTCGAAGTCTGCCCCGGCGCCCAGCGCGCTTTGTTCCGCAAATACCACATCGGTGGATGCAGTAGTTGCGCTTTCAGTCCCGATGAAACTCTCGAGCAACTTTGCGCCCGCAATGGCAATCTCAATTTGCAGGAGATGCTCGATTATCTGCGCACCAGCCAGGAGCAGGATGCCAGAATTTTAATTCCGCCGTCTGAACTGGCCGAATTGCGCCGCAATACTCCGGGCTTGCGCCTCCTTGATGTGCGCACGCGCGAAGAGTATGACGCCGTAAAGATCGAAGGCGCCACTCACATGAACCAACAGACGATGCAAGAGATACTCGGCAAATGGCCGCGTGCTGAAGAATTTGTCATTTGCGACCACATAGGAAAACAGGGACTCGACGCTGCCGCCTATTTTCTGGGGCACGGCTTCAGCAATGTGCGATGTTTGCAAGGCGGCATTGACGCCTGGGCGCATGAGGTGGATCAAGCAATGCCACGTTATAAATTGGGCTGATTCCTTTTATGGAAAACGATCTGCAAAGCAAAATTTCCGAGGTGATGGCCAATCCAAAAAATATGGGCGAATTGGAAGAGGCCGATGCCATTGGCACTGTTGGAAATGCTGGCTGCGGCGAGATGCTGCGCATGTGGATCAAATTCAAGGAGGAACGCGGCAGAAAGGTAATCGATCGCGCTACGTTTCAGTCATTCGGCTGCGAAACTGCCATTGCCGTCGCGAGTCTTGCCACAGAATTAATCCGCGGCAAAACCGCCGAAGAAGCCCTGGCGCTCAAGTCTGACGAATTATCAGGCGAGTTGGGACCGTTGCCCCCAATGAAGATTCATTGCGCGGAATTGGTCGAGGGCGCCTTGCGCTCGGCCTTACAGCCGGCAACCACGCCAGCCCCAGCTGAGAAGAGTCAGGCGCCTGGATTGATCGAAAAGGTGACTGGCCAAAAAGAGGGCGCAGTGAAGATTGTATTTTTGGATAGAGACCAGAAATGAAGTCTGGACGCTCCGCCGCGCGCTTCTTGCGGCACTAAACTTCGAATCGAGCTGGGTTGTTCTTAATCTTGCCGTGGTGCCATACGCCTTGGTAATTCTGGCCGCGAAGCAGATGAATATTTTTGTTACTGGAGGCACCGGTTATGTTGGCCGCGCGTTAATTCCTGAGTTGCTTGCTCGCTCGCATAACGTCCGAGCCTTAACTCGCAAACCATCAGCGGCTAAACTCCCCTCGGGCTGCGAGCCTGTGTTTGGAAACGCCCTGGATGCCTCCACATTCGTGCACTCCATTGCACCCTGCGACACTTTTGTGCAATTAGTCGGTGTGGCGCACCCGAGCCCAGGCAAAGCAGATGCATTCCGAGAGATTGACCTCGTGAGTGTTCGCGAATCTGTGGCTGCGGCCAGCAAAGCCAATGTTCAGCATTTTGTTTATCTCAGCGTTGCTCAGCCGGCGCCGATTATGAAGGACTACCAGGCCGTGAGGGCTGAGGGCGAAGCGATGATTCGAGCCTCGGGCATGCGAGCGACTTTTCTGCGGCCCTGGTACATTCTCGGTCCGGGGCATCGCTGGCCTTACCTTTTGCTGCCGGGATATTGGATTGCTGGGATACTGCCCTGGACCAGGGAAGGCGCACGCCGGACCGGGCTCGTCACCCTGGCTCAAATGGTGCGTGCATTGATCAAAGCGGTCGAGAATCCTGCGGACAAAATCGCCATTGTGGAGGTCCCCGACATTCGCAAAAGTTGAACCGACGTGCGCCTCGCTTAATCATTGCTTATCTACCCAGAGTGCCACCGCTGCGACTGCCTTCATTCGCTTATGCGCAAGGGTGCTTGCCAGATAATCGGCCAAACCATTAGAGCGGTTTAAATAAAACTGTAGCCGCATGAGGCAAACCAACTCATGGCGTCTTGATGGGTC
>DASWRJ010000504.1:0-5790 GCA_036403255.1 Verrucomicrobiia bacterium | reverse complement strand
GGCCGTAGGGAATGCGATTGTCCTCGCGGTCAAAGGCGTAAATCTCGATAGCGATGCCAATCTGGTGCAGGTTCGAAAGGCAAGCGGTTCGTTTGCCTTTATCTTTGGCGGCGGAGACGGCGGGAAGGAGGAGGGAAGCGAGTATGGCAATAAGCGCAATGACCACCAGCAATTCAATCAACGTGAACGCAGCTCGCATTGAATGCTTTGGCCGAGACATTGGCATATTCAACCCCTATTTATTGGACCTGTCGAGCGCGATAGAATCGATGGGCAGCGGCAGGCGCTGAATCAGTAAAAGACGCCGTGCCGTTGGAATTCGTCACCAACCCGAGGCTGGTCCAACTCGAAAACGGCAAAGCCGGATTCGCGGTTGCAAAAATCTCCAGGGTCGTGCCCGGCTCGCTTTGGAGGACGCATTGAAATTGTTGATTGGAAAACGCGCCGGTCGCGAGTTTTGGCTGTTGATAAGACGAGAGGCGGATGTGATCGATGTCCCAATAGCCGCCCTGCAAGTTGGTCGTAACGGTGGAGAGCAATTCAATTCCGATCTTTTGTCCGGCCCAGGGATCGTTTGCTGAGACAGTTGGCAGGAGCGCCTGGAAGTCGAAAAGGTGAGTATGGTTTGGGAATTTTTCTGGTGTATTCGTGATAGTGGTCGCCGCGACAGTGAGCTGGTTACTGGCTGCATCGCGATAATAGAGTTTCAGCATTATAGTTGCGCCATTGGACATGCCACCGCCGCCGCCGTTTATGCCAGCGGTGAGGACGTAGGATTTGCCGGGGTCAAAAGTGGCGTTGAAGGCGTGCGTCGGAACCGAGTTGGACCAATCAGTTGAGTTGTAGTCCTGGAATATACCGACTTCCGGCAAAGCGAACATCCACATCGCCTGAGCGCCATCGCAGTTATCGAGCGAATCCGTGTTGCCCGCCGGAGTGTTTTTGAAAATGCCGGTGAGCTGGCTCCAGAGGAAGCCGCCGCTTTCGTCGTACCAGGCGGGTTTATCAGTCTTTTGCCAGGAATCGATGTTTACGCTGACAAAGACCGTGGCAGGTGACTCGAAGGAGCCGTTGGGAATGTTAATTTGCGCCGCGTGCAAAAAGGCCGCGCAGGCGGACAGCCCGGCAAGTGTGACACTGAAAACGATGGCGCGAACGCATGTCATTCCACAGTAGCTTTAGCCTTTCGCGACCGTCCGCGCAAGTGGACGAATAGGAAAGCTGCGGTACCGAGTCCCAGGAGGCAAACCGTGCTGGGTTCGGGAACGGCATCAAGGCGGACATTATCGAGGACCCAATCACCCTGGCCCGTGCCGAACGTGGAAACGATTTCGACGCCGATGCCTTTTCCGGCCCAGGCATCACCGCCGAGGACGCCGGGAATTTGAACCTGGTAATCAAAAAAGTGCGTTGTGTTTGGAAAGGCAGCGGCGGTAAAAGTAACGGGCAAGCTGCCGATTGGGACCATGTTGTTAGCTCCATCACGGTAGTATAAGCCGAGCAACAGGCTGCTGCCTTCGGGCATGCCCTGGTCCCCGCCGAGAATGCCGACGGTAAGATTATAGGAATTGCCGGCCTGGTAAGTGGCGCTGAGATCCTGGAATAAACCGACCCCCGGGATGTTAAACATATACGCGCCCTGGTTTCCGGTCATGTTGTCGATGTGGTCGGCAGACCCCACTGGTGTGTTCGGAAATACGCCAGCCAGTTGGTCCCAGGTGATGCCGGGCGGCAGCGGAATGCCCGGCTGTTGCGGGAATTTCTGCCAGGAATCAACCACCGGATAGGCAGGAAACCCCGGCGGGGTAGAAGGTGACTCGAACGATGCATTAGGAACATTGATCGAAGCGGCACGAAGGTTAAATGCCGGGGTGGAAAAGACACTTAGGCAGAATACAACAGTGAGCGAACGGTACAACTGGAACATAGTGGCTGAAAGTATGCAGTTTGCTGAATTTCTGGCAAGCCGAAATTCTGCTTTCACTTAGCATACCAGGCTGGGGCCAATCGCGGTGAATATCGCGATACGATGTCAGGACTTAGTGCTCAATAATCCCATGGTCGGAGACGCTGTTTAGGCTGGAAAATTAGCCTTCCCCTTTCCCGGCGATTGGGCAGTATGTCAGCGAAGTATTGTTGTATGAGCACTCAGGTTTGGAATGGACCGCCGGCCTTGAAGAGATGCTGCCTCTGGTGGCGTTTAGGAATCTGCACAAGCATACTCCTTGGACTTCTTCCGCTAACTCTCCACGCGGGCTTTCTCCAAATCCGTAATGGGTACTTTTGGGACCCATCCACCCAGGATTATTTTCTGTCGCGCGGCATTGCTTACCAGACGTGGAACCCGCCAGTCGGGGCGAATCAGACGTTCGAGCAATTCGATTACGATTTTATCGAATTCAAAAAGATGTACGCGAACTCTGTCCGCGCCGAGTTTGTTTGGAATGAAGTCGAGAAAACGCAAGGTGTCATGGACTGGTCGAAGCCAGACCATATGGTCGCCAAAGCGGAGGAACTGGGGCTCAAGCTTTTTATCCTGGTGGGATTCCAATATGCGCCAGATTGGTTTCCGGATGATTGGAAAGCAATTAACGATTTGGGCCAGCGTTCGGTCGTCTTGAATTACGAGCATCCTCAGGCCCGGGCCGCCTATTCCAATTATATTTCGCAGGCGGCCAATCGATATAAGAACAGCGCGGCGATTGGTGGTTGGATTGTCGGGAATGAATATGCATATTTCGATTTGTGGGAGCCGGACCACCATTTTCTTGGATACGATCCGCTCACGCAGGGGGCTTTCCGCTCTTATTTAATGACGGTTTATACAAATAGAATCGCCAGCCTGAATAGCAACTGGGGAACGAGCTACACAAGCTTCACCAACGTGGTTATGCCTGCGAGCTACCCTGGAAATCGACAAAGCCCCGCCTGGTTCGACTTACTGCAGTGGCGCAAAAAAAGCATTGGAGATTATGTAGCACTCGGGGCGATTGCTTCGAAAAAGGCCGATCCCAATCATCTCCGCACCTACTCGATGGTGGGCGGCATTTTTAGTGGCGATGATGCGCTGAACACCTGCGAGGATGCCAAAACCATCGTTGCGGAATCCGCGGCGGCAGGCGCGCCGCTCGATTTTTGGTCGATTAATAATTACGCGTGGGCGAGCATGGGCAGCGAACTGCGCTCGGCGGATTATGGAATTGCCAAGTATCAGCAAATCTCAGGCTTGCCGGTGATGATTTCGGAGACCGGGCACAGCAGCACCGAAAATCTTTTTGCGGGTGCGGCCGAGCGCCAGGGCAAGGCTGTGCCAAGCCAGATCTGGGAATCAGCTTTTTCCGGCGCGATAGGAGTGCACTTATTTCATTGGAGTGATCGCGATCTATTCGGCGGACTTTTCATTCGCGAAAAAGGATTCGGCATCGTGAACCAGGATCGCACCATCAAAGATCCGGTTTATTGGAATACGCTTGAAGCATTCCGCCGCATGGAAAACCTGAACATCTCGCACTTGATCGGCGGCTCATCGAATCCGAAGCCGGACATTCAATTTTTTTGGCCCCTCGCATCGGACATGGGCTGGCCGCGTGCGAATCAGGAGAATGCCATGCTCTGGGGCGCGTTGCGCAGGCTGGGCTTTCAACCCGCGCTGCTCAATGACGCGCAGTTTGCCCGTGGCGACTATACCAACGCGCGCGCGCTGGTTTTATCGCGCTGTTTTCAAATGGAGCCGGGAGACCTGGAGCGCATCGCCACGAATGTCATTCCTGCGGGAGTAAACGTCCATGCCAATGCCGATCTGCCCGGCCAGGTGAACACATATCAAAAGCCAAATACAAATTGGCTGGCGCGCATGAGTTCACTTTTTGGGCTCAACGTGGCAAATGCCTATCCCGGTTATGATCTTGGGATCACTTATATTGATTACAACGGCACGGTGAATTTCACCGGGACGGGCAACCTGGGGAGCTTCACCAACGGTTACCATGACCATTTGGGAACCTGGAAAATCTGGCACGGTCTCACCGCCAACTCCGGTTCCACCATAGTCACACACACGGGCAATAACGCATCGCAGCCGTCGATACCAGCGCTGCAGGTGAAGAACCTCGGCCCCGCCAAAACGGCAATTAACACCTTTGCGCTGGCGGATACTTTCGGCGGCATACCGGATCCTCCCGCCGAGCATCTCTGGGATATCCGCACTACCTGGCTAAAATCGATTTATCGGAGCTGGTTTGGGCTTTCGCCGGCCATCGATCTTTCCGGCACTGGCGCGCAATATGTGCTCCCTGATTACCGCGTCTGCCGCAACGGAAGCATTCTCATCGGGTTGCTTAACGAACACACGAACAGCTTTACCATTACACTTGCTGCCACCAATCTGATTGCGGGCAAGACAATTGAGAATCTTACCACCGGGGGCATCCTGGAAACAAATTCTGATGGCGTGATTACCCTTGCGATTTCGGGCGATGAATATGTGCTCCTTTACGCCTACACCTCGACCAATGGATTGGATGATTCGCTCGTCAGCCAATCGCCAAACAAGATCTGGATTCAAACCGCCCCTGTGGCCCTATGGCCAAATGGATCGAATTGCAATGTCACCGTCGGCTTCGATGTTGGAGCAGATGGTGTCAGCGTTGGCGGAACCTTTGAACGAGTGCTGCTGCCGAACAAAGTTTATGGTCAGGCACCATCAACTCCAGTGTCTGGACGCGGATCACAAATTTTATCCATTCCCATTCCTGATCCCGATCCGAATGATATTGATTACATCTCCTCCCGCGAGGGGGGCCGATATGTTTTCCATGTTTGGCTGGAGAAAAATGGGCTCAGGCTGGCCGATTCGTTTTTGCCCGTGCGCTTGCTCTGGGGCGTCCATCCGCTCGCCTCGTTGCCAACCGCGCTTGCGCCTGGCAGCAATTACCTGATAACGCTCGGGTGGCAGGAGCTTCCATCTTATGACCCCGCGGAGAATGGCCTACCCCTGAACCGCGCCTTGCTTTGGGAGCAATTCAAAGCCAGCCAGCAATATTACAATGTCGTGCTCGAACTACGTTCCGGGCCGAATCTGGTTGCCTCAGCCAATTTCCTGACTTGCAACGGCACTGACCAACACACTTTTTCGATTCGCGTGCCGACGAATGCCACAGGCCCGTTCACTTGGACTTCATATCTGCAAGCGACGCCTGGCGCTTCGGCCGATTTGACCGACAGTTTCGAAAATCGCGGCACAGGCAATGATCAGGGATGGTTCGCGCCCTGGACCAGTTATGCTTACGCGGAAAATAATAACTCGATTATTTACGCCCAAGGCGTGGACAACACAGCTTCGGCCGGCGCCCAGGGACTCTTCATGGTCGTGCAAAACCCACCCAACCCGGGCGCGTTCTCAGGTTTTGGTGTGCGATACGTGTATGATCAACCCTGGAGCTTGCCCCACGATGCGCGGCTATGGACGAACTACCTTTTCTCCGCTGACTTCAGGGAAGCCAGCGGCTACCACGCTATTCTCGAATTGCAGGTGCAGGACACGCGCGGTGGCGAAATTCATTTCACAAAAAATTATGTCCCTGGCACAAATCAGTGGGGCACCATCCGTGCATCACTCGATCAATTTGCTATCCCACCCTGGGTCGGATATTTCGACTCTTCCCATGTTCAGCAACTGATCGTTAATATTCAAATGCTGGATAGCAACGAAGTTTACCAGGGCTCGATTGACAACATCCATTTCGATGGGCCTGAGTCCATCCCAATGGCGACGCCTTATGATTATTGGGA
>DASWRJ010000503.1:0-1535 GCA_036403255.1 Verrucomicrobiia bacterium | reverse complement strand
ATAGATTTGCTCGCCGTCAGCCCTGGTGTGCCGCTTGCTGAACCGTTGATTCAAGATGTCAGGCAACGAGGCATTGAAATAGTTGGAGATATCGAGCTATTTGCCCGGATTAGAAACGAGTTTCCCGGCAATCGTGTTATCGCCATCACGGGTTCGAACGGGAAGAGCACAGTGACAGAGATGGTCGGCTCCATGGTTCGCGCAGCAAAATTTCGCACATTAGTTGCAGGAAATATCGGTTTGCCGATTCTAGATGCCGTGTCCGAAGTACAAGCAGGAACGAGACGGTGTCCTGATGTGTTCGTTCTTGAACTTTCCAGTTTCCAACTTGAGTCAACGCGCAGCCTCAATCCGGACGCTGCCGCCGTTTTGAATGTGAGCGAAGACCATCTCGACCGGTATTCGGGCATGCACGATTACGCCCAGGCAAAAGCCAATATTTTTCTTGGCGGTGGTGTCCAGGTAGTGAACAGGCAAGACGACTGGGCTCGAGGGATGATTGGGCACGCACGCAAAGTCTTCACGTTTGGATTGGACGAGCCCTGGGAGGAGGGGCAGTGGGGAATCCGCGATATGGAAGGCGAACTTTGGCTGGCAGAAGGTCGGTCGAACCTGATGAAGGCGTCCGAACTGAAGGTGGCCGGCCTGCACAATGCGGCAAATGCATTAGCCGCGCTCGCTCTGTGCCGGGCCATTGGCCTTCCCTACGAGCCGCTGCTCGATGCGCTTTGCGCTTTCCGCGGTTTGCCCCATCGCGTGCAAAAAATCGGCGAATTAAAAGGCGTTTCATTTTATGACGATTCAAAGGGAACCAATGTCGGGGCCACGGTAGCCGCTCTCACGGGGATGGCCTCCAAAGTAGTTTTAATTGCCGGTGGGGACGGCAAAGGACAGGACTTCTCCCCTTTGCGAGAGCCAGTCGGCAAAAAGGCCAGGGCAGTAGTCCTTATCGGGCGCGACCGCGACAAAATTGCTGCTGTTTTGAACGGCTGCGGCGTGGCTATCGAGTGCGCGGTGGGTATGGCAAAGGCGGTGCAAACCGCCTTCAACCTTGCTCAACCTGGCGATGCCGTGATGCTATCTCCGGCATGTGCGAGTTTTGATATGTTCCGCAATTACGAACATCGAGCTGAGGTCTTTATCGAAGAAGTACGTGCGCTGGAGACAGCGACGTGAATCATTTTATCGGTATAGGCCAAGTGGCCCGGCCGGCGACTTTCCCGCAGTTCGATTATGCGGTTGTCAGTGCGGCCGGGCTTCTGCTCGCCCTAGGATTGATCATGGTGTATTCCTCGTCTATCGCGATAGCGGAAGGCGGGCGATTCACCGGTAATCAACCCACTTATTTTCTTGTACGGCACGCTGTATTTCTTTTCGTGGGGCTTACAGCGGGTTTCATTTGCTTTCAGTTCCCCATGAATATCTGGGAGCAAGCGGCCCCTTATCTTTTCTGCGTTGGCGTACTGTTATTGGCCCTCGTCTTAATTCCAGGCGTAGGCCGAGAAGTCAATGGCAGCCAACGTTGGCTTTCCCTC
>DASWRJ010000502.1:0-5770 GCA_036403255.1 Verrucomicrobiia bacterium | reverse complement strand
ACACGGAGGGGCTGGCCGCATTTGGCGGCGGCAATAAAGCGCGGGAGAACCATGCCAAACCTGCCTGTTTGGCGCGGGCCGACAGTGTTGAAGATCCGAGCGATAACCACGGGCAAGCCGCGTTCGCTCGCGTAAGCCAGTGCCAGAAATTCATCCATGAGTTTTGAACACGCATAGCTCCAGCGGGTGAATTGCGGCGGGCCAATGAGCAAGTCGTCCTCCTCGGAAAAAGCTGGCTTGTCGCTTTTACCGTAAACCTCGGAAGTCGATGCGAAGAGCACTGGAGTTTTATTTCCAGCGGCCGCTTCCAGAAGGACCTCAGTTTCATTGAGGTTTGTTTTAATTGTCTGAACTGGAGATTGAAGGACCAAATCAACCCCGACGGAGGCGGCCAAGTGATAAATACATTCGGCTTCAGCGACCATGCCTTCCAAGTCGCGACAACCGGATATTTTACCGGGAACGAAGCGAAAATTCGGATGGTTGGCGACGGCGGCTAAGTTTTGGAGAGAACCGGTCGAACAATCGTCGATGACTGTTACGCGTTTGCCCTCGCCAAGGAGGCGCTCGGTCAAATGTGAGCCGATGAATCCAGCGCCGCCGGTGACGAGGACGCAACTCATTCTCCCTTAGCGAGTGCCGAGTCGGTGTTCAAGGCTTTGGCAATTGATTCGGCCAGCGCCTGGCGATAAGCGGCGGTGGCGATCTTTTTGGCTTCGGCTGGATTGGAAAGATAGCCACCTTCAATCAGCACTGCCGGCCGGTTTTGGCCGCGCAACACTCCCATGAACCGGGCCCGACGAACACCGCGATCCGGAGCGGCGGCGGATTTTATTAGGTTGCGATGAACTCGAAAAGCAATCTGGTAATTCTGCTCGTCCCAGGAGTTGTTTGGAAAAGTCATTTTTAGATCATCTTCATAGACGCGCAGCAGATGCGATGGCATGCCTTGCGGTGTGAGGCAATATGTTTCAACTCCGGCCAATTCCTTGTTTGGCAGACCAGAATTAAAATGCAGACTGAGGAATAAATCGGCATTGAGCCGCTCGGCCAGAGCGACCCGGTCTTCCAGCGGCAGCTTTACGTCATTTGTGCGCGTCAGCACAACTCTCCAGCCATTGGCCTGGAGGAGAGGGCATAATCGCAAGGCCCAATCGAGCGTGTAATCCTTTTCAAATTTGTTGCTGTAAATGTTTTTTGAACCACTATCAATGCCTCCGTGGCCCGGATCGAGGACGATCAGCCGCTCGGGCTTTAAGTGGAAGCTTGGCGGATCCAAAAGCGCCTGGAGCGACTTAAGCGCGTCTGCAGAATGGATGTAAGGAAAGCCTTTAATCAGTTGAGGAGCGAAGCCGAGCCAACATTCCAAACCATCAAAATGAGCGATTCGGCTGCCGACCTTCAGTTGAAATGTGCCATTCGTCGTGTGGTATTCGAAAGAAGGAGCAGGTTGGGTGTTGACAAGTATCGGCTTGGGCAATCCGTTGTACTTTCCCCAGGCTTCCAGAGAGAGCCACGTATTCTGCCAATTTGCCGGCCAGTTTACCGGGTTGAAGTTGGTGGCGAGCAGTGTGATGGGAGCTGTCGAACTCGGCTGCGGACCAAGACTCATTGTTGGAACCGGATTAAGATTAGTGGCCAGTGTCACTGCCGCTGAACTCTTAGGAGCGGTGTTAGAGTCGATCGGAGCGGCTGTTTTGGCTGGCTCGGGAATGGGGGCAGCGGGAGCGATTTCTACTGCGTCCTGAACTGAGACGGTGGTGAGCGGCTCGCTAATCGGTGCGCTGGCGACCCTGGAAGAGGTCGGGGCAGATTGGCATCCGCCCAGCAAGAGCAGAGCAGGCACGAGCAGAGCGGAATACATGAGTCGTCTCACAGTGGCTATTTTGGAAAGGTTGCGCGGAGACTCAAGCACGATGTAGCTCGAATGCCTTTGAAAAATTGCTGGTAAGCATTGCCGACTCCAAAAACTAAACGACACAGGCTTGGGATAAGCTTGCCGCATGCCAGCGGGGGCGGCATATTGCAGAGCGCGCTGCGGGGCAGTGAAGGCGCCATTTTGAGAATTTTAGTTGCCATAACCGGAGCCAGTGGAGCGCTTTATGCACAGCGTTTGTTGGGCAATTTGGATTCGAAACTGCACGAAATTCATGTAGTCCTTTCGAATTATGCCCAGCCGGTCATAAAAGATGAGTTGCCAGAGGGTTTGCGCCTGCCGCCCGGCGCCAAAACGCATGGCTTGAAGAGCATGAATGTGCCCTTTGCAAGCGGGTCGAATCCGTTTGATGCCATGGTCGTAATCCCCTGCACGATGGGCACGCTGGGGCGGATTGCACATGGGATTAGTGACGACGTCCTTTTGCGAGCCGCGGATGTGATGCTGAAGGAGCGGAAGAAATTGATTTTGGTGCCGCGCGAGGCGCCGATTAGCCTGGTGCATGTGAAGAATTTCGAGCTGCTGCTTCTCGCTGGCGCAATACTGATTCCGGCCAATCCATTTTTTTATACAGGGGCCAAAACAATTGAGCAACTTGTGGACACGGTAGTGGCGCGGGTGCTGGATCATATGGGGGTCCCACAAACACTCGTTAAGCGTTGGCAGGAGGAACAGGACTGAATGGTTTCGTCCGTCCGCAAATGGGCCGAGTTTGTCAAATTTTCGCACACCATTTTCGCGTTGCCATTTGCCCTTGCGGCGATGGTCGTCGCCGCCCGAGAACAGGGGGGCTGGCCGGGTTGGCGAACCTTTGGCCTCATTTTGGCTGCCATGGTTTGCGCGCGGACCTGCGCCATGTCGTTTAATCGCATTGTGGATCGCAGGTACGATGCGGCGAACCCTCGCACAGCGATGCGGCATTTGCCGACCGGAACCGTCACGGTGGCGAGCGCGTGGGCATTGTGCCTGCTGAGCGCGGCCGGTTTGGTAGTGGCAAGTTGGTTTCTGAATCCCATTTGTTTCTATTTAAGTCCGGTAGCGTTGATTGTGGTTTGCTTCTATTCCCTCACAAAAAGATTTACAGATTACACGCATATATTTTTAGGTGTGGCGCTGGCACTGGCCCCGATTGGAGCATGGCTGGCGGTGCGCGGCACAGCCATGACCTCGATGGAACTACTGCTGGCAATCAATTTGGCGCTGGCGGTTATTTTTTGGCTGATTGGTTTTGATATCATATACGCGCTGCAGGATTACGAATTTGACCGGCGGCAAGGGTTGCACTCATTAGTGGTAGGCTGGGGCCCGCAGAACGCAATGCGAGCGGCATTTCTGGCGCACCTGGTAATGTGGGGTTTGCTGGTGCTGTTTGGATTGCTTTCGAGGTTTCGAGTGGCATATTTGACGGGTCTGATGATCATTCTGTGCAGCCTGTTACTGGAGCATTGGCTGGCGCGGCGGCGCAGTTTGAATTGGATCAATCTGGCCTTTTTCCGGCTGAACGCGCTAATCAGCACCATTTTTCTGGTTGTGACGGTGGCGGAAGTTGTGTTCCGGGGAGGCTTTAGAATTCGATGAGCTTTGCACTGCGTTTCAGCGAGTTGCGCGACATCTATGACAAGGTGGCGTGTGGAACACGCATTTCGGAAGAGGACGCCCTGCGAGTTTTTCAGAGCAAAGATTTGAATGCTGTCGGCGCGATTGCTGACTTTGCGCGGGCGCGAAAGGTCGGCAATCAGGCCAGCTACATAATCAATCGCTACATCAACTATTCGAATTATTGCATCCTGAGCTGCCAATTTTGCGCATTTGCTCGGAAGAAGCGGGACGCTGACGGATTTCAATATTCGGTAGAAGAGATGGTCGGCATGGCGCGGGAAGCTTCGCGGCTTGGGATCACCGAGCTGCACATTGTGGGAGGGCTGCATCCGTCGCTGCCATTTAGTTATTACCTGGAGATGCTGCGCGGATTGAAGGCTTTTGATTCGAAGCTGCAATTGAAGTGCTTTACGGCAATTGAGATTTTGCACATCGCGTGGCTGGCCAAGAAATCGGTTGCAACAACCCTGCAGGAGCTGAAGGAAGCTGGACTTGATTCGTTGACTGGCGGTGGCGCGGAGATATTTGAACCAACGGTGCGTTCGTCCATAGCCAAGGGGAAGGAATCGGCGGCGGAATACCTGGATGTGCATCGAACGTGGCACAAGCTGGGCGGCAGAAGCACGTGCACGATGCTTTACGGACACGTGGAATCGCTCGCAGATCGAGTGGATCATTTGCGGCAATTGCGCGCCTTGCAGGATGAGACGAAAGGCTTTTGCGGATTTGTGCCGCTCGCGTACCAACCGGGGAACAACAACATTCCGGTCGAGCATGCACCGACCGGATTTGATTCGTTGCGGACGATTGCGGTCAGCCGCATTTACCTCGACAACTTTGAGCATATCACCGCGTATTGGATCGGCCTGGGCATGAAGCTGGCCCAAGTGGCGCTGAGCTATGGGGCAGATGATTTGCACGGCACGATTGTGGAGGAAAAGATTTTTCACATGGCCGGAGCCAGTTCGCCGCAGTTGCAGACGGAAACGGAGATGATCAAGGCCATTCGCGAGGCCGGCCGAGTGCCGGTGCAGAGGAACACCTTTTACGAACCGATTCGTGTGCTGAAGGAGAGAGGCGAAAGCAATGGCGATGTCGAGGGGGCACACTCGCAGGTGTTGGAGAAAAACCTGGCAACGGGCTGAGGAACTGGTTGAAGGATTTTCGATGAACGATAAAGAGCAGAGCAAACCGAATCCGCAGGACGAAGAGCCGGCGGAGATTCTGGGACGACGAATGGAGAAGGAGCATCGGGCTGCGCAATCGCAGCGCGAAAATGAATTGAGCCATTCGCTGGCACCATATCGAGTGGGATCGGTTTCGTATTTGAATGCCGTGCCGCTGACGCGCGGCCTGGAGGATGAAATCGTGCTGGCAACGCCGGCCAAGCTGGCCGAGATGTTGCAGCAGGATAAGCTTGATGCCGGTTTGGTGAGCATCACGGAGGTGCTGTTTAATAATCGTTACGATATTTTGGATGGAATTGCCGTGGCATCGCTGGGAGAAGTCAGGAGCGTGGTGCTGGCGCACCGCGGGCCGATTGAAGCCGTGCGCGAGGTGCATTGCGATCCGGCATCGTTGACGAGTGTCAATTTGCTGAAGGTGTTGCTGGGAGAACGCGGCATAAAGCCAGAGTTCCGGAAGCTGGAAAGTTACCGGCCGGAATCGATGCCGGATTACATGCTGTTGATTGGGGATCCGGCGATTGATTTTGTGCGGTCCTCCCCGACGCACCAGATTTGGGACCTGGGCACGGCATGGTATGAAATGACGCGGCTGCCGTTTGTATATGCGGTGTGGGCATTGAGACGCGGTGTGGAGAACAAGCGACTGCGGCAGCAGCTTCGGGACGCGCGCGATTTCGGGCTGGACACATTGGAGCACATCATCAACACGAATCCGAAGTATGACCTGGATTTTCGCAAAGATTATCTGGGGTGGCACATTCATTATCATCTCGGATCGGATGAGAAGAAGGGCGTGGCAAAGTTTGTGGAATTATTGCGCAAGCATGGGCAGCAGGTGGTGCATGAGCCGGTGTATGTAAGTTAATTTTCAAGTGTTAGTTTTCAAATTGCAGAGAAATAACTAACTCTTTAGAAGAGCTAAATCTTCTTCAAGGAAGGCCGGTTGCCACGGTTGCTTCCTGTGATTCCGCGCTACCCGACCGCTGACTGCTACCATCAGGTGGCGATGGGGCTTGCGCCGTTGCGTTTGAGCATGATGGCTTCGACG
>DASWRJ010000501.1:0-4114 GCA_036403255.1 Verrucomicrobiia bacterium | reverse complement strand
AAAAGGCACCTTCCCAGTCCTAGCTGGAGTCGGCTGGACAAGACTGAAGTAGGCTAAAATTTCTATTGCTGGCTCCCAGCCACCTTTAGCCCTTCAGAATTCAGCCCTTCCTTACAACCTGGTACAACCTGGTACAAGCTGGGACAACCTAAAATCACTGCTCCCGAGCTGATATTGCTTGCGCCGGGCCTTCGGCCATTCTGCCTTCGAACTTCTGCGTTCTGCTTTGAACTAATCCGCAATCCGCAACTGCCAAATCCAAGATCTCATCGTTTGACAGCCCGGAGCATTGGAACTATAAACGCACCTCGGCAATTTAACCTGAAATTTGAACATTATGGCAATACCAGTTGGCTCCAAAGCTCCAGATTTTACATTGAAATCCAAGCAGGCGTCCGGCCTGGTGGATGTGAAACTCAGCAGCAACTTCGGCCAGAAAAACACGCTCGTCCTTTTCTTCCCGCTCGCCTTCACGAGTGTTTGCACAAAAGAGATGTGCGACGTCAGCGCCGGCCTGAACGGGCACGGCGGATTGAATGCCGATGTCATCGGCATCAGCGTTGACAGCCCTTTTGCCCAGGAAGCCTGGGCCCAAAAGGAAAAGATCAGCATCACGCTGGCCAGCGATCTCAACAAAAAAACAGCCGAAGCATACGGCGTGCTCCTGCCGGATCTGATCGGCCTGGGCGCGGTTGCTGCCCGCTCCGCCTTTGTCATCGACAAGGAAGGCGTGATTCAATACAGCGAGCAAACGCCGACCCCGAAGGAACTTCCCAATTTCAACGCCATCCGCGAGACGCTGGGGAAGCTGAAGTAATTTCTTTCAACCTGGTTGTGCTCCGCTTCCGCGCTGCGGCCGCACTGGCCGCGGGCTAATTTATTTGGGTGCTCGCACCGAGGCTCAAGCAGGGCTAAAATGGACCTATGACGAACTTGCATAATCTTTTCGACACGCTCCAGAAGTTTGATTTGGGGAATGGCCGGCAGGGCTCGTTTTATTCGTTGCCTGCACTCGAGAGAGCTGGCGTAGGCCCGATTTCGCGTTTGCCGATTTCCATCCGGCTCGTCCTTGAAGCTGTCCTGCGCAATACGGATGGAAAAAAGGTTTCGGAAAGCAACGTGCGCGCGCTGGCAAATTGGAAAGCCCAGGCCGCGCGAGTCGACGAGATTCCGTTCATTGTCGCGCGCATTGTTCTCCAGGATTTCACGGGCGTGCCCTTGCTGGTGGATTTGGCGGCCATGCGCTCCACTGTGCAGCGTCTTGGCAAAAAGCCGAAATTAATCGAACCGCTCGTCCCGGTCGATTTGGTGGTGGACCACTCGGTGCAGGTCGATTTTGCGGGAAGCGCCGACGCCCTTCAGCGCAACCTGGAAATTGAATTCGAACGCAATCGCGAGCGCTACCAGTTCCTCAAGTGGGGCATGCAGGCGTTTGACACTTTCAAAGTCGTGCCGCCGGGCATTGGCATCGTGCACCAGGTCAATTTGGAATACCTCGCCAAAGGCGTGCTCGCGCGCGATGAATTGTATTATCCGGACACGCTCGTGGGCACCGATTCGCATACGACGATGATTAACGGACTCGGGATCGTTGGCTGGGGCGTCGGCGGCATCGAAGCCGAAGCGGGCATGCTCGGGCAACCGGTTTATTTCCTCACCCCGGATGTCGTGGGCGTGCATCTCACCGGCGAGTTGAAGGAAGGTGTGACCGCCACTGACCTGGCGCTGACGATTACGCAGATGCTGCGCAAAGCGAAGGTGGTCGGGAAATTCGTCGAGTTTTATGGGCCGGGCGCCGCTGCCTTGCCCGTGGTGGACCGCGCTACCATCGCGAACATGGCGCCAGAATATGGCGCTACGATGGGCTTTTTCCCGATTGACCAGGAGTGCGTCAATTATTTACGAGCGACTGGACGCACGGATGAGCATTGCAAACTTTACGAGAACTATTATCGAGCACAGGGGCTCTTTGGCATTCCGCAAAAAGGCCAGGTGCAATACACGCAGGAAGTGGAACTTGATTTAGGCACAGTCGTGCCCAGCGTGGCCGGGCCGAAACGCCCGCAGGATCGAATCGACCTCCCCAGGCTCAAGGATGAATTTACCACGGCTTTTTCCAAGCCCGTCAGCGAAAATGGTTTCGGAAAAAATTCGGAAGAGTTGAAGCGCTGGTTTCATGTCGAGCGCTGTGAAGAGTCCAAGCCCGGTGGTGGCTCGCATGAGCCAGTCTCAAGGACTGCCTCGAATGAGCGCAACACGAATCCCTGGACCGAATTGGAAATGGCCAATAATCGGCCCACACCCGATCCGGTTGCTTCGCCAATGCTGACTGAGGATGGCGACCTGCGCCATGGCAGCGTGTTGATCGCTGCCATCACCAGTTGCACGAACACGAGTAATCCTTCCGTAATGCTGGCGGCGGGGCTTCTGGCCAGGAAAGCCGTCGAGCGCGGCTTGCGCCCGAGGCCGCTCGTCAAGGCCTCATTAGCTCCCGGGTCGCGTGTCGTGACTGATTATTTAAATAAGACAGGTCTGCAGCCGTATTTAGACAAACTCGGGTTTAATTTAGTCGGCTACGGCTGCACCACCTGCATCGGCAATTCAGGTCCTCTGGCCGCGCCCGTGGAAGATGCGGTGACGAAAAACGATCTCGTTGCGGCGGCTGTGCTCTCGGGCAATCGCAATTTTGAAGCGCGCGTCCATCAAAGCATCAAAGCCAATTTCCTCATGTCTCCACCCCTGGTCGTCGCCTTTGCGCTGGCTGGGCGAATTGACGTGGACCTCTCACGCGAGCCGATTGGCCATGGGAATGATGGCCAGCCCGTGATGTTGAAAGACATTTGGCCGACACTGCGCGAAGTGCGTGATGCCATGCAATCCGCGTTGAAGCCGGAGGTTTTTCGCCAACTCTACAAAGATTTCGCGGCGCAAAATCCGAAATGGAATGAAATCCCATCCAGCACTGGCAACGTTTACGAATGGGACACGAAAAGTACTTACATCCAGGAGCCGCCGTTCTTCACGAATTTCAGCCTGCAGCCGGGCGCAATCCAGGAGATCCATCGCGCCCGGCCTCTCGGAATCTTTGGCGATTCCGTAACTACTGACCACATTTCACCCGCTGGCAGCATTAAAAAATCGTCCCCTGCCGGAGAATTCCTGATGAATCATGGCGTGCAATATGAAGACTTCAACAGCTATGGCTCGCGTCGCGGAAACGATCGAATAATGACGCGCGGCACTTTCGCCAATGTGCGCATCAAAAATTTAATGGTTCCCGGTGTCGAAGGCGGCGTCACGCGCCATATGCCCGACGCAGTCCAAATGTCGATTTACGACGCGGCTGTGAAATACGGGCAGGACGGCGTGCCCCTGGTCATTTTGGCTGGACAGGAATATGGTACCGGCAGCTCGCGCGATTGGGCCGCTAAAGGAACCCGCTTGCTTGGAGTGCGCGCGGTTGTGGCGCAAAGTTTTGAGCGCATTCATCGCTCGAACCTTGTCGGCATGGGCGTGCTGCCGCTCCAGTTCAAAGAGGGCACCAACGCTCAGACCCTGAAGCTGGACGGTTCGGAGCTTTACGATGTGCTGGGACTCGGGCCAGGATTGAAACCGCAGCAGGATTTAACTCTGCGCATCACCCGCGCCAATGGAGCCTCGGATGAATTGCCTGTAATTTGCCGCATCGATACGCCGATAGAAATCGACTACTACCAGCACGGCGGGATTTTGCCGTTTGTGCTGCGCGAATTGTTGGCGCGGAGTTGAGTAAGCTTACTTCGCTTGTTGAGGGGCTTGGGCGGCAGCGGCCGGGGCGGGTTTCTTTTTCTGACCTTTTGGATCGAGATTCGCCGCTATATCCTGAGCCGAAATTTTGGTGTTAAAACCTTCGCTCGGCACTTCCATTTTGGCAGTCCAAAGGATGGCGTTCACAATAACTAAGCGGAAGCTGTCGTTGGTCCAGTTTAAATGCCGATGCCCGCCGGTGAATCCAAATCCGCGCCCGCCATCTGGCCGCTCGATGGCCCACATCATGTGCTCAGGTTCACCCTTGTGCGTCTGCACTTCGGGGTTTCCTCCATGCGCATCATTCACCCCTTCGCGGCCACGGGTA
>DASWRJ010000500.1:0-4287 GCA_036403255.1 Verrucomicrobiia bacterium | reverse complement strand
CCCCAATCAGGAACGCGCCCTTCACTCGTTGCGAGAGCAAAGGCCCCACTTCGTGGTAATCAAATCCCTTGTCCTTCCCGCCTGCGATCAACCAAATGTTTGGCGCTCCGCCGCTCCCTGTCGGCATGGTCTGAATCGCCTTTTGCAGGGCATCCACATTCGTCGCCTTGGAATCGTTTACAAACTTCACACCATCTATCTCCGCTACCAGTTCACATCGATGCGGAGCCGGCGCATAACTCATGAGAGATTCCAGCATCCGTTCCAGGGGGATGCGCAGGACTTTTCCCACAGCCAGTGCCGCCATCAAATTCTCAGCATTATGCGGGCCGTTTAAAAGGCATTTTTCCATGTCCAGGAGCGGCCCGGCCCAACCCTCTAACCTGCTGGTAATCAATCCCCTGTCCAAATATAAGTCAGCCCGCCGACTGTTCGCGCTAAAGGTGATAATTTTGGACGGTATGTCCACATTTAATGAGCGGAGTTGCGCCAGCGCCTCGCTCTGGATAATAGCCCAGTCAAACGCCTGCTGATTCTCAAAAATTCGGGCCTTGGCCTTCGCATAATCCGCCATGGTCTTGTAACGGTCCAGATGGTCAGGCGTAATATTTAGCAACACAGCTATGGCCGGGCGGAAGAATCGAATGGTCTCAAGCTGAAACGAGCTGGCTTCCAACGTCAAGAAATCCAACTCCCTCGTTTGAGCCGCCACTTGGCATAGGGGCAGTCCAATATTACCGGCTGCAATGGTTTTAATCTGATTCGCCGTCAGCATCCGCTCAACCAGCTCCGTCGTCGTAGTTTTGCCATTGGTTCCCGTTATAGCGACATTCAGGCAATAGGTTTCTTCGTAACCTAACTCGAATTCGCCAATGACCGGAATATTTCGCGCGCGTGCATCAGCCAGCATCGGATTTTGCTGTGGCACACCGGGACTGACCACAACCATATCAAAGTTTTCAGTCAGCGGCGCTTTCACACCCAGACGGACTGTCACTCCGCTTGCACCCAGTCGCTCAGCTTCAGAGCGCAATTGCGCCGATTCGCTCGTATCGACCGCCACCACATGCGCGCCTTTGGCCTGCAGCAATTCGCAAGCAGCCACGCCGCTTACGCCCAGCCCGATTACGAGCACATTTTTATTTTCCAGCGCCGTCATGGCGTTACCGAATCTTGAGCGTGCTTAAGGCAACGACCCCGCAAAGAATTCCCAAAATATAAAAGCGCGTAACCACTTGCGACTCGTGCCAGCCCTTTTTTTCATAATGATGATGTAGTGGGGCCATCAGAAAAATTCGCCGCCCTTGTCCATATCGCTTGCGCGTGTATTTAAAGTAACCTGTCTGGAGCATTACCGAAAGGGCTTCAGCCACGAACACACCCCCCGCCAGCACCAGCACAAGTGGTTGATGGATAAGCACCGCCACGATCCCCAGCGCGCCGCCCAGCGCAAGTGATCCCGTGTCGCCCATAAATACCTGCGCCGGATGACAGTTGAACCAGAGAAAACCGAGCCCGGCCCCGATCATGGCCGCGCAAAATACCGTCAATTCACCCGCGCCAGGCACATAAGGGATTTGCAGATACTCGGCGGTGCGGAAATTTCCCGCCAGGTAGGTCAGCACCAGGAAAACGAAAGACACTATGAGCGTGCAACCAATCGCGAGGCCGTCCAGCCCATCCGTCAAATTCACTGCGTTCGAGCTTCCCACAATGGTAAACGTTGTTAAAACAATTCCGACGATGCTACCGATCGTGCCAAACAGCACAGGCTTTTTCATGAACGGCACCATCACCTCTTCGATCAATCTGCCGGTAGTCGGCAAACGCCACAAATAAATCGCTATGAATATCGCCAATCCGAATTGCACCCACAACTTGACCTTCGCTGCCGTACCCTTGTTGCTCTGCTGCATGATTTTGGCGTAATCATCGTAAAATCCCAATCCCGCCAGCACGATCACGGAGAGCAATGTCAATTGCACCAGCGTATTCCACTGCGCCCAAAGCAGCGCAGTCAAATCCATGACTGTAATAACGAGAATGCCACCCATGGTCGGCGTGCCCTTCTTGCTAATCACCCGACCCATGGCACCGCCCGCTTCTTCCGCCTTATCCGCGTACTGTTGCCCAAACTTCAAGCGTTTGAGCCAGGCGATTATTTTTGGACCAAAAAACCAGCTCAAAAGCAGGGCGGTAATCGCAGCTCCCGCGCTGCGAAAAGTGATGTAATGAAATAGCCGCAGAAACGAGACCGAATGCTCCCATGAGCTTTTCATGGCAAGTTTCAGGATGTACTCGCTTAAGTAATAAAACATGAATTAATCCCGCCGCGGACGTAGCATCATGCGCGTATCCAGGCTGCGGGCTTTGTGTTTTCCAACCATCCGCACCAAGAAGTCCGGGCTGTGCGTCTCAGAAGGCCTTTTTAAAATTGTCTCGCGCGGTCGGCGAATCGCTCGTGCGCCGCCGCTGCTGGCAATGGTTTTAATTGTTTTTTGAGTCATCATTTACGTTCCGGCCTCCAGTGCCTCCCAATGCCTGGCTTATTTTTTCAAATCCAGCCGCCCGCGAAGCCTTCAATAATATGACGTCTCCGGACCGGATTATCGTTTGTAAAAAAGCTGTTCCGGACGCGATATCCACACGCGCCTCGGCTTGCTGCAACCCAGCCGCGCGCGCCGCAAAGACCGTTTCCTCGGCCCAGTGCCCGACGGCAATCAGGAAGTTAATGCCTAACTCAGCGGTCCGCTTTCCAATTTCCCGATGCGCCTCGCTGGTTTGTTCGCCAAGTTCGGCCATGTCACCGAGTACTGCAATGCGGCGGCCTGTGCATGGCATTTCCCGCAAGGTTTGCAATGCGGCCAGCATCGAATCGGCATTGGCATTATAAGAGTCATCCAAGATGCGAACACCGTTGGCCGTCCAACTTTGCATCCGCATCCTGGGGGGTTGGCAGTTTAAAAGCCCTTGCCGGATTTCTCCGGCCGATAATCCAAGCTCCGCGCCCGTGATGATCGCCAGCAAGGCATTCCCCGCCTGATGCCGGCCGAGTAAATTAACTCGATATTCCCCTGAAAATCTTTCTATCGGCGCGCTCACTTGAAAATCCACGCCCGTTGCGTCGAGCCGAGTTTTTGTCAAGCGCCAATCGTTGCGGTCGCCAAATCCTGCGCGAATCACCTTTGCGCTCGTTCGTTCCGCAATAGCGTCGGCCCAATCCGTATCACCATTCATGATTAGCGCTCCATTTTCGGGCAAGATTTCCGCAACGGTCCCCTCTTCCCGCGCCACGCCTTCAATGTTCTTAAAAAATTCCAAATGCTCGCGTCCAATGCTTGTCAAAATTCCAATGCGCGGCTGGATCATTCCGAGGAGCGGACGTAATTCCCCGGGGTGATTCGTTCCTGCCTCGAGCACCGCAGCCTGATGTCCCAACTCCAAGTGCAAAAGAGTCAATGGCACCCCCACATCATTATTGAAGCTCGCTTCGCTCCAAAGGGTCTTCAATTTCACGCCCAGGACTGAGGCCAGCAATTCCTTGGTCGTCGTCTTCCCATTTGATCCGCACACCGCAACGCACACGGCTTGGTAATCCTGGCGGTAACGCGTGGCCAATTGGCCAAGGGCCCATCGCGTGTCTTCCACAACTATTGCCGCGCAATTCAGACGACGCCCTTTCCATTTCGCGCGGTTGGCGACCACCGCCGCGGCGCCTGCTTGCGCCACCTGCTCCAGGAAGTCGTGCGCGTCGAAACGCTCACCTTCCAGTGCGAAAAAAAGGCAGTTGGGCCGCACCTGCCGGGAATCGGTGCTCAATTGGGTCACTGTTAATTCGGGCGATCCCTGCGCCAGTTCACCCGAGCAAGCTGCGCAAACATACTGTAATGAACGGGGTTCCATCCCATGTTCCAATAGTTGCGCTCACTCTCCGGCAGATGCGGCAAATTAATGTTGTTTGCGAGGCGCTTTCACTCCGTACCCAAGCGTTTCCAATGCTTCCTGGGCATAAATGCGATCGTCAAACGGGACGACCGTGTCCTCAAATTCCTGATAAGTCTCGTGGCCCTTGCCTGCCAGCAACACCACGTCGCCCGGCTTGGCTTCAGCCAAAATTATGTGGATCGCGCGGCTCCGTTCCAGTTCCACTGCGTAACCATCAGTGCGCTTCGACCGATACCCTTCCTCGATTTGTTTGGCGATTTTCTCGGGCTCTTCTTTGCGTGGATTGTCACTCGTGATAATTGTGTAGTCAGCCAATTCGGCAGCCACCCTGCCCATGCGAAC
>DASWRJ010000499.1:0-6751 GCA_036403255.1 Verrucomicrobiia bacterium | reverse complement strand
TGCTCGATTTGCCATGTCTTGGCAATGGCTTTCGACATTCAAGTGCCTGCAATTCCCCCTCTCGCCGAAGGAAATGTCGGAAGCCAGGCGCCTTTTATTCTTAACCGTGGTGAAACCATGCGCTACCAGCAGGTCTATTCGGCTGGTGCTTTTTTAAGCCTTTCGCAGCAGGGTGGTGGCTGGATAACTGCGTTAACATTCCCACAAGATCCCAGCGCTACAGCTAAGATTGATTCACTTCGAATGGACTTGCAAATTACACTTTCAACAACGCCAAATACTCCGGATGGGCTAAGCACCACTTTTTCGGAGAATCTTGGGGCTGGCACAACCTTAGTCTTGCCACGGCAGGTGCTAAACATCACTTTACCAATAGGAGGCGCGCCGCTTACCATTCCTCTTCAAACACCCTTTTATTACGATGGCTCGGCTGGTCATAACTTGTTGCTGGATGTCAGGAACTATGGAGCCCTATACAGCGTGGGCGGGATTGGCGGAGCCGGGTTTGATGCACAAAGCACACTTGGAGATGCGGTCTCTGTGGTGTTCTCCCTTGACCCGAACTCGACCACCGGAATAGCAGATACTTATGGCTTAGTTACTACATTTGCCTTCACACCTGTTCCCGAACCAAGTGCAGGCACGCTGGCAGGCTGTGCAATATTTATCTTAGGGGTATGGTCCCTACTGGCCAAGTATCGCAATACAAGAAGATTGGGGTCGGTTAATCATACCGTAGGATATTTCGCCTGATTATGGCCGGAGCAAACTGCTGCGCAAGAATATTGACAACACGGGAGCTGGGTTTTTCAATCTTTGTGACGCTATGGCGCGCAAGCTGCGCATCCAGTTTCCGGGAGCGGTCTATCACGTGATGAATCGAGGGGACCGGCGCGAGGCGATTTTTTCGGACGACGCTGACCGGGCGAGCTTCCTTGAAACGCTGAGCGAGGCTTGCGAAAAGGGGGGCTGGTGGATACATGCATTTTGCCTGATGACGAATCATTTTCATTTGGTGGTCGAGACTCCGCAGGGCAACCTGGTTGCTGGGATGAAATGGTTTCTGGGCACTTACACGAGGCGGTTTAACCGCCGCCACAGGGAATTTGGGCATTTGTTTAGCGGGCGCTATAAGGCTCTCGTGATTAATGCGGACGGCTCCGGCTACTTCAAGACGGCGTGTGATTATGTGCATCTGAATCCGGCTCGGGCCAATTTATTGTTGAAAGAGCAACCGCTGGAGGCTTTTGCGTGGAGCAGTTATCCGCTATATCTAAAACCGGGTAAGCGCCCGGATGGGCTGCGTGTGGACCGGCTGCTGGGCGAGTGGCATATTCCGCAGGATAGTGAGAGCGGGCGCGAGTTTTTTGCGGAATGCATGGAGCGCCGGCGGCAGGAAAATTTGGAAGAGGAATTTCGGCCATTAAGGCGCGGCTGGTGTCTGGGTGATGAGGAGTTTCGGAGCGAGTTGCTGGAGCAGGTGCAGAAGCCGCCGAGTTACGTCCACTATGGAGAGTCGGTTCAGGAAGCGGTAGAGGCGCGAGCGGAGCGGCTCGTGCGGGAAGGTCTTGGGCGGCTTGGGTGGACGGAGATGGATTTGGCAGGACGGGCGAAGGGACATCCGCTCAAGATTCAACTTGCAAATGAGTTGCGCACGAAGACAACCATGCCCCTGGACTGGATAGCCGCACGGCTTGGAATGGGCAGCCGAGGTTATTTAGCCTGGCTGTTGCAGCAAGGAAAGGATAAAGATGTAGATGACTTGGAACTTATATGACAATCTCATTGACCGACCCCTATTTACGTCTTTAAAGAGGTCGCGTTTAGGCATAACATTCTTGGGTATTTTCGAGGGCTGGCCGGGCGCTATAATAATTCGAAGGCGGCACTGCTTGGTTCTATTGGTATTAATATTCGAAGTGTAAAGCGAGCAGTACTTGAGCGGAATATTATTGAGTGTGACTACATTGATTTTGACGCTGGCGCAATTGTACATACGCCAATTCGAATTGAATATACCGGCGAGGCCGAATCTCTGCAGAACATTAAATTAGATGGCTCCTTGGTACGTATGTACACTCATGATTTCCATAGATTCCAAACTCAGCTTGAGGATGAAGTTAATGATTTGCTGGTGTTTAGCTTGTTAAAAAAATGAAAACTTTAAGAATAATTGATATTGGTTTGCTTTTTGCAATTTGGTCTAGATGCGCGATGGCATTCGACATTCAGGTGCCGGCAATTCCATCTTTCGCGGAAGGAAATGACGGAATGGGAGCGCCCTTGGTAATAGGCCCCGGTGGAACCATGTACTTTCAGCAAGTGTATTCATCATCCGCCTTCCCAGGCCTGGCCCAGCAGGGCGGTGGCTGGATAACTGCATTAACTTTTCCCCAGGACCCTAGCGCTACCGCAAAGCTTGAGGCCCTTCGAGTGGACCTGCAGGTTATACTTTCTACAACGCCAAATGCCCCGGACGGGCTAAGCACAACCTTTTCCCAGAACCTTGGTGGCAACACAACGCTCGTCTTTCCACGACAGATATTCGACGTAACTTTGCCAAACGGAGGAGCACCACTGACGATTCCCCTACAGACACCGTTTTACTACAATGCCTCTGCTGGTCAGAATCTACTACTTGATATCCGAAACTACGGTGCTATCTACGGAGTGGGCGGGATTGGATCAGCGGCATTTGATGCACAGACCACGTTCGGAGACGCAGTTTCTGTCGTACGTTCCTTCGGCGTGAACTCGACGACCGGGGTTGCGAACACGTCCGGCCTAGTGACTACATTTACCTTTTCCCCCATTCCTGAACCAAGTCCGCCCCGAGTAGCAGGATGCGGGCTAGTCGTGTTCGGATTATTGACTCTTTTAAAAAAGGTTATCTATTCAAGGCGCTTGGAAGCTAAGGCCCGAGCCAACCGGGAGGCTAAATGTCTCTAATAGATGCATTTTTTTTAGAGCCTTATGCCTTTGCTACGTACATCGCAAATCGAAACGACGGTCAGAAAGGTTCGGGGACCTTAACCGATCCCTGGGACGGTAGCACCCAGCAAAAATTTGAGGCGGTAATGAAGCGCATATCGGACAGACTGGCCGCCGACACCGGCAAAGCGCCGTGTTTTGTGCATGGGCCGTGCCGGCGGGACTTGACCAGGGTGGAGGAGTGGCTGTTTGGAAAGGACTAGGGGATTCTATGTCTTGGGTTGCTGCTCTTGACGTAAATTCTCTAGCTTGGACAAACAGACACTTCGGGTCTTGTTATGAAATTTACTTTCAGTCCAATTGCTGAACCGAGCATTTTCCTTATCTTTGGATGCGGCGTTGAAATATTCATTACGATCCATTTGCGTAAGAAGCGAATTCAAAGCGTGCGTTTGAGCGCTTGGGGGTAAAGACGCGAGAAGGAGCCCGCTTGTCATTAATAGATGCTTTTCTGCTGGAGCCAGAGGATTTTGCGTTTTTTATTGGCGCTCCATGTTTTTGAGGCGGAGTTTGAAGGTTTTGATTTGGAAGGGGTGAAGGTCGAAGGTGAGTTTGTTGTCGCGGAAGTTGAGGCGTTCCTGGGAGTCTTCCATGAGGTTGGCGGTGTGGGCGGAGGTTATTTTTCCGTGCAGTGTGATGCTTGCTGCGGGGACGTCTTGGCCGGCGGCTTCATAGACGCGAATGACGAGTGAACCGTCTTTGGCGGGTTTGAGGGCGCTGAGCACGACGTTTTCGGGTGAGATTTCGGCGAGGCCCCACGTCATAGGCAGGACGCCAGAATGCGGAGCGATTTTGCGCGTAAGCAACGGGTTATTGAATTCGAGACCATGGCGATACGTTTGGCCGGAGCGCCAATCGCCGGTGTGGGGCAGGAGGGCGTATTGGAAGGTAAGTTCTTTCCCGAGTTCCAGACCGGAATCGCTTCCCTGGCCTTCGAAGCCGCCGCCGATGCCGTAGGATTGGATGCGGGTGCTGCGCAGGAGGGAAAGCATAAGTGTGGCGTCCGCGACGTTGTTCCCGGGCAAGCCGCGATTCAAAAGGGCGAGTCCATGTGTGGCGTCGGAGTAATCGATCCAGTTTTGGGCGGGAAATTCCTGGGCAGTGGGCCGTTCGAGAGCGCCAAAGGGGATCTCGTGCACGTTTTTGCCATCGCGAATGCTGCTAGGGAAGAGCGCGCGGTAGCGGACGTGCTTCTCGTTATTCAGAATACGGGTTTGGAAATCGATGCGATCCAGACCGGCGTAGAGACGGACGCGGCTCGAAATGGTGTTGCTGCCGAAAGGATGCTTGAACTCGAACTCGGAGAAGACCAGTCCCTGTCGGACCACGCCCGGTTTGCCGACGAATTGATCGCTAAATTGGACGGTGTCGCCTTTGGGAACTCCGAGCGGGCGGGTCATGATGACGTTTTGGAAGCCGTCGAGATTTTTGTAGAGCTCCCAGAAATCGCCGTTGTCGCGCTCGCGCGCGATGACGTTGCCGCGTGCGGCGAGCGCAGACCAGTTGCCGGATTTGATGAGGAGATTTGTGAGCGCGCCGGTGAGCGGATCAAAGTCGAGATGGCAGGATTCATTTTCCAGCGCATTGGTGCCTTTGAGTTCGCTGGCGAAAGAAGTTGGGGCGGCGTCCGAACGTAGCGGAGTGATGCGATAAATGCTGTAGCCAAGCGCCGGTACCTGGCGAGCGAGGAAGGCAAATTTCACGCGCTTGAGTCCGCCATCGGCAAAGCGATCGGCGGAAACGATTTGGGTGGGAACAAGCTTCCCATTGGGAGCAAAGGCTTCGATGTCTTTAATGCCGCTCTCGGCACAACCCAATTCGCCCTCCGCAAGGTCTGTGCGGGGCCAACCGAGGCTGTTGAAAACGGCAACAAAATCGCCGGTGCCGCTGAGGTTTGCTTTGGAGAGCAGATGGTCGAGGCGGGTGTCGAGCATCTCAGTGGCAAGGCGCTGCGAAAAGTCGTAGCTGCGCACAGTATCTTCATAAACGCGATCGGTCATGACGCCGGAGGCGAGATCGTGAGTGACATTGAAGAGAACGGGTTCCCAGGCGCGCCAGGTCATGGCGTCGTCAGTGGGAATGCCAACGGCATTGTCGAGCGCGGCCAATTTCTCGGCGCTGGTGAGCAGGCGCTCGGTTTCGCGCATGCGCTGCTTGAGTTCGATGCGGCTGCTGTAGATGCCCTGGAAGAGCGGGTTGCGTTCGCCGGTGACAATCGGCTGATTGGTGCGGCGGGCGACGACTGCTTCAAAATCGCTGGGGAGACCAATGCGAAGGGTGAAGGGAAGGTTCGTCTGTTGATTGAACTGAGCGACAAGAGCGGGGACGTAAAGTTCGGGTTCGGAGACGTCCACTCCGGCGAGACCGACGCGATCGCGGCCACGAGAGAACGGGGCCAGTGATTTGAAACGCTTTTGCATGAAATCGGAAAAGCCCTTCAAATCCCTGGGCGGGCCGTAGAGGTGGCCGTAAGCAAACGGGAGCCAGAACGCCGGAATACGGGTGCCATCGGCGCCTTGCCAAAGAAATTCGGAAGGCATTTTGGCGCGATCTTCGACACCACGGAAGAACCAGAAGGAATTATAGCCGGCGAGTTTGAGGATTTGCGGAAGCTGGGCATGATGACCGAATGTATCAAGGAGCCAGGCGGACTTGACTTCAACACCGAGTGCTTCGCGCGCGTAACCTTTGCCGTAGAGAATTTGGCGCACGAATGATTCGCCGCTGGGCATGTTGTCATCGGGCATGATGTTGAGCGAGCCGACGATCTGAAGGCGACCCTCGGCGACGAAGCGGCGGAAGTCGGCGGCCTGTTCGGGATAGCGTTCGAGGAAGGGTTTGAAATAAGCGACTTGATCGAGGGCGAATCGGTAATTGGGATTTTCTTTGAGGAGGCGCAAGGCAGTAAGGATATTGGGCAAGCCCATCTCGAGATATTCCTCGCGAGTTTTGAAGACAGCGCCCTCCCAATGAGTATGGGGAATGAGCCAGAAGGTTTCCTTGTCGGGGGCAGGCGGTGAGAGCAGCGGTTCGGCAGCCGGCGTAGGCGCGGCGAGCAGGCTGTGCCAAAGCAGAATAAGAGAAGCGGAGTTCAGGAGACTTGATCGGGTGAGAAAGGACATGCGAGATATTGGAATGTCCAGAGGGAGGTGCAATTCAAATCAGTGAGAAGAGGAGAATGGCAGCAAGAGAGGGCAAAGGAGAACTCCAAATAGAGAAAATGCCGACGACGAAATCCTATTCTTTCAAGACGGCAGCTTTACTGAAAGTCGCGGCGTGGACGCGGGCGACTTCGCCCATGTAGCCTTCGGTGAGGTAATCCGCGGCTGCTTTTTCAATGTGTGTGCGGGCTTTGGCCTGATCGCCGGTGGCTTCGTAGTAAAGACCGAGATAAAGATTGGCGTAGAAGAGTTGTTCTTTGAGGCGGGCAGGGGAGGGATTGCCGGCGCGGGCGGCATCGAGGACGTCGTCGGTTTTGGCGGTGCCGGCAAAAAGGGCGTGGACCTGGGCCATGGGGACGCGCTGGTCGCCTTGAATGGGGATAAGGGCCGCGCGGGCTTTCTCGACGCCGCTCAAGCGAGCGACACAGAGGAAATGCCAAGCGGCATTTTCGACGTCGTGCTTGTTGACCGTTTGGTGGAGGACGAATTGTTTACGGCCTTCTTCGTAGAGTCCCGCGTAATAGCAAGAGATGCCGCGCTGCCAATGGTAAGGACGCTGGCCGGGGACAAGATCGAGGTATTTATCGAAATCTTTGACG
>DASWRJ010000498.1:0-5462 GCA_036403255.1 Verrucomicrobiia bacterium | reverse complement strand
AGATCTCTTCCCGTCTTCAACTCAAACTAGCTCAAACTCTCGCTGCCACTCCGGCTGGAGCGGACCGACTGCTAAAAATGGTCCGCGTTAAGCAAGCCCCAGCCTCTCTGCTCCAGGAGCGCACCGTGCGCGAAAAGCTCCTGGCCGCTCGTCCAGAGAATGCCGCCCTCATTGCGAAGCTTACCGAGGGGCTTCCGCCCACTAACGAAAAAATTCAAAAACTGATTGATAAACGTCGTGCCGCTTACACTGGCTCCAAAGCCAATGCTGCCCATGGGAACGAAGTCTTCACCCAAAATTGCCGAGTGTGCCATCAGCTCGATAATCAGGGCGGTCTGGTCGGACCGCAACTTGACGGCGTGGGCAATCGCGGCCTCGAGCGCCTTTGCGAAGATGTGCTGGATCCAAACCGTAGCGTGGATCAAGCCTTCCATGTCACTATGCTGGTGCTGAAGGATGGCGACGTTGTCTCGGGCCTGGTGCGCCGTGAAGAAGGCGAAAATCTTGTTCTGGCCGACGCTACCGGCAAGGAAAACTCCGTCGCCAAAAAACAAATCCAGGAGCGTAAGGAAACACAATCCTCTCTCATGCCCGATAATTTCGGTGAAATCCTCACTCAGGAAAATTTCAACGACCTCATGGCTTATTTGCTTTCCAAAGGCCTGAAAGGCGCGGCGCAAAAATAAAGCATTTTGTGCCTTTCACGCTAAAGCCTTGCCCTGCCGGAACTTTCCGGTTGACACCTAAACCTCTTGCAGGTCTTAATCAAACATTGCCATTAGCAACTTAATCTCATCACAAAAACTATAACTATGCAAAACGGCATCTCACCTAACGCAAAACGCCTCCTCTTCGCCGGCTTTATGGCCATTCTGGCCGCCGGTGTTGGTATGGCAATCCGGGGTCAAATTTTTGATATTTGGCGGGCCAAATTCGCTTTTACCGCCTTGGAAGTCGGATTGATCAACGGCGCGGGCTTCACTGGGTTCTGCTTTGGCATCATTATTGGCGGCATCATCGCCGACAAAATTGGCTACGGCAAACTCGTCGTGGTCGCGTTTGCTCTCCACTGCCTCTCCGCTTTCGTCACCTTTGGTGCGATGGATGGCATGACCACCAAGACGGCTTTCACTTACCTTTGGACCGGCACTTTTCTTTTTGCCGTCGCTAATGGCACACTGGAGGCCGTTGCAAATCCGCTCGTATCCACGCTTTTTCCGCAAAACCGCACTCATTATTTGAATATTCTCCACGCTAGCTGGCCTCTTGGCTTGGTTCTTGGCGGGTTTGCCGGTGCTGCCATCGGTGACGCCTGGAGCTGGAAAGCGCAACTCGCTCTTTTCCTCGTGCCTTGTGCTGTTTATGGCATCCTCTTCTTCGGCCAGCACTTTCCTAAATCAGAGGCCTCTGAGAAAGGCCTTTCCCTCGGGGAAATGCTCAAGGATGTCGGTATCATCGGCTCCGCTGTGGTTGCATTTCTCCTCGCTCTCTTTATCAAAGACAGCCTCGGTCCTCTTTTGGAAGGCTTCACGGGCAATAGCTTTTTCGCGAGCAGCTCCTGGACATATATCTCCATAGGCATTGGCGTCGCCGTCTGGCTTATTTTCAGTGGCTTGAGTGGTTGGGCCACTGGTGCCTTTCTACTCTTCACTCTATTCATCGCCCATGCTCTCGTTGGCGCGGTCGAACTCGGCACCGATGGCTGGATTCAGAACATCACCGGAAACATTCTGACTCCGCTCCAGGGCAAATGGCTATTTGTTTTCACTTCAGCCCTGATGTTCTCCCTCCGTTTCTGCGCGCATTTTATTGAAAAAAACCTGAAGCTTTCTCCTGTTGGCTTGCTCATGATCTGCGCTGCCACCGCGTGTGTCGGCTTGAACCTGGTCAGCGGCATCACTGCTTTCGGCGGTGCCATGGGCGCGCTCGCTGTCTATGCCGTCGGCAAGACATTTTTCTGGCCGACGATGCTGGCAGTAGTTGGCGACCGCTTTCCGCGCACTGGGGCTGTGGCCATCAGTATCATCGGCGGCGTGGGCATGATGTCTGCCGGCTTGATTGGCTCTCCCGGTCTTGGCTATGCCAAAGACCGCTTCGCGGGCGAAGAACTGCAAAAAGCAGACCCCGCCCTCTACGCTCAATACAAAGCGGCTGAGCCTAAAGGTTGGCTCATTTTCGATAAAGTGAATGCGCTGGACGGCAAAAAACTCGGCGAAGCCAAAGCTGTCGATGCAGCCAAGCGCACTCCTGAGCAAACCAAAGTAGTGGAAGCTGACGTCCGTGGCGATCGCCACACGCTCAGGGCCGACTCTTTCATTCCGGCCACCATGGCGATCATTTACCTTCTCATCCTCCTCTACTTCAAATCCATTGGCGGCTACAAGCCCGTGCATATTACGGATTCCACACCATCGAGACCAAAGGAAGTAGCTCCCGTAGCATAAAAAAATGTAATTAGATTTAGCGAAAAAGCGGCTCGCAAGAGCCGCTTTTTATTGATCATCCAACCGAAGCTTTTCCTTAATTAAGCGGACGGCCTTGAGGTGCTTTTCGGTTCAGCTTTGCTTGCGTGCTCCCGATCCCAAGTTGCGGGACCGACCGGTGTGCTCATGGAATAGCCATAATTTTTAAGGGCGACTTATCACTTTTTTGCTCTCTTTTTGCGTCCTATTCGTTAAAATGCGGCCAGTGAATTTCCTGCGCATAGCTTGGTTGCTGGTGGCGGCTTTTGCCACGCCGCTGTTTGCTGCCGAGAGAGTAGATTATGCGACGGCCGTGAAGCCCATTTTCGCGGAAAATTGCTACAAATGCCACGGCAGTGCTCAGCAAAAGGGCGGATTGCGCATGGACACTGCGGCGCTGGCGCGCAAAGGTGGCGATGCGGGGGCGTTGTTTGAGCCCGGGAAGGCGGAGTCGAGCTTGTTGCTCAAGGTGCTCGCGGGAAAGCACGACGATATTCCGCGCATGCCCTACAAAAAACCGCCGCTGACCGAGGTGCAGTTCGCGCTGATAAAATCCTGGATAAATGAGGGAGCAACTGCGCCGATGGACGAAAAGCCGGAGGCGCAGCGTCATTGGGCCTTTGTTCCGCCTCAACGCACGGCCCTGCCGAAGGTGCGACAAACGGATTGGCCGCAAAATGCCGTGGATTACTTCATCCTCGCGCGGCTGGAGAAAGAAAACATCAAGCCTTCCCCCGAAGCGGACCTCGTCACACTCATTCGCCGCCTCAGCATGGATCTCCTTGGCCTCCCCCCAACCATCCAGGAAGTGGACACCTTCCTCGCGGACAAAACCTCCGATGCCTACGACAAATTGGTGAAGCGCCTGCTCGATTCGCCGCATTACGGCGAGCGTTGGGGCCGCTGGTGGCTCGATCTGGCGCGCTACGCCGATTCCAACGGCTACAGCATCGATGCCCCGCGCCAAATCTGGAAATACCGCGATTGGGTGATTGCCGCCATGAATCGCAACCTCCCCATGGACCAGTTCATGGTCTGGCAGCTTGCCGGCGATTTGCTGCCGAACGCCACGCTCGAACAAAAAATCGCCACCGGCTTCAATCGTAACACGCAAATTAACCAGGAAGGCGGGATTGACCCCGAGCAGTTTCGTGTCGAATCCGTAATGGATCGCGTGAACACATTTGGCACGGCCTTTCTCGGCCTGACGATTGGCTGCGCGCAATGTCATGACCACAAATTCGATCCGCTCAAGCAAAAAGAATATTACCAGCTCTACGCCTTCTTCAATAACACCGTCCAGGACGGCCATGGACAGGGCACGCCAGGCGGCCTCTTGGAAATTCCTGGTGAAATCGAGCCGATGGAAAGCATCGAGAAAGAATTGGCGGAAACGCGCGCCGACCTGGAGCGTTATCTCGATACAAAGGGTAGTGAAGTGGTGAAATGGGAGCAGGGCTTGACCGATGAAGCGCGGCAGAAGCTGAAGGCCAACGTGAAAAACGCGCTGAAGATGCCTTGGGACAAAATGACTTTGGAACAAAAGCGCGCGGTCTATGGCGCATTTAAATCCACCGATTCGGAATTCAAATCGCGCAACTCGAAATTGGCGAAGCTGGAAAAGCGCGAGCCGAAGGCGGTCACCACGCTTGTCATGGCTGAGTTGCCCAAGCCGCGCGAAAGCACGATCATGATCAAGGGCGATTTCACGCGCCCCGGAGAAAAGGTTTGGCCTGCGACACCCGCCGTGCTGCACGAGTTTGGCGCGACGAACGGCAACCGGCTCGATCTCGCGAAGTGGCTCGTGGACACCAATAATCCGCTCACCGCGCGCGTGCTCGTGAACCGCGTCTGGCAGCAATATTTCGGACGCGGGTTGGTCGAGACAGAGAATGATTTCGGCACGCAAGGCTCATTGCCCACGCACCCGGAATTGCTCGATTATCTTGCCACCGAGTTGATCAAAGAGAAATGGAACCTCAAGGCAATTCATCGGCTGATCGTCACCTCCGCCACGTATCGGCAATCATCGCACGCGCGACCCGATTTGAAGCTCGCGGATCCGACCAATCGCCTGCTCGCGCGGCAAAATCGTCTGCGCCTGGAGGCCGAGTTTGTTCGCGACGTCGCGCTGGCCGCGAGCGGACTGCTCTCGCCGAAGATTGGCGGGCCGCCCGTTTATCCGCCGCAGCCGAATGGCGTGATGAGCCTCGGCCAAACCAAACGCGATTGGAAACCGAGCACCGGCCCGGAGCGCTATCGCCGCGGTATCTACACCTATTTCTGGCGCGCGACGCCGCATCCGGCCCTGTCGGTCTTTGACGCGCCCGACGCCTTCAGCGCCTGCACCCGCCGCCTCCGCTCGAACACGCCATTGCAGGCCCTGACGCTCTTGAACGATCAACAGTTCTATGAGTTGGCCGAAGCGTTGGCAGAACGCGTCCAGCGCGAAGGCCCTCAACAACCCGATGCCAAATTGGATTACGCGTTCCGGCTGTGCCTCGCCCGCAAACCGGATGCGGAGGAGAAGCAAAGGCTCACGGAACTTTATGAACAGCAATTGGCTCTTGGAAAAGAGAATGACACATCAAAGCAAAAGGAAGCCTGGGCCACCGTGGCCCGCGTTTTGCTGAATTTGGATGAGACGATTACGAGGGAGTGAAACTATGTGCGCCTATTCAGCCAATTCACGCTCGCATTGCAGGACAAGCTTTAGAGCATCCAGAAGATTGGCCTTTGCTTCCGCAAGCGTATCACCCTGCGAAATCGCAGCCGGAACTTCTTCAACGAAACAGGTGTACCCGCCTTCAGGGGCAGATTCAAAAACTCCAGTAAGCTTCATACCGACATTATGGACAATTGAGAGCCAATTGCAATTTGGGGTGCAACCGCAAATAATCGGAGTTGTATGAAAGCCCAGCTATTCCAAGAACTTCTGGAGAGCGTCCGCGAAGCGGGCGCTGTGATGCCGGGTGGGAAGAAAGTGCATAAACTATTGAA
>DASWRJ010000497.1:0-3619 GCA_036403255.1 Verrucomicrobiia bacterium | reverse complement strand
GCCAGCAGTGCGCGGTTCTCCTTTGCCCAATGCAAGGCGTGATTATGGTCAGCCAAATAACTTTGCGCTGCTTCGGAGCTTTCTTCCACTCCAGCAGCACTGGATTCACTGGTATAATCACGGAGCACCTCTTCGCCCAAGCCGCGGGAACCGGCGTGGACGAGCAAAGAAAGGTTCGATCGGTTCAAGCCAAGTTGCTCAAAGGCAGCCGAGTCATGGATTTTTTCCACGGCTTGCAATTCAGCGAAGTGATTGCCGCCGCCGAGCGTGCCGAACGCTTCATCCGAGCAAGTGGACTCCAGCCCAGCGGCGTTGAGCCGCTGCGCCAAGTCCCCTTCCCAGGGATGCTCGAGATCGAAGCGAAGCTCAGTCCAGCGATCGAGCTTGGCTTTGCGCCGCTGCAGGTCGGTTTTATAGAAGGCCATGCCACAGCCAATGTCGCCGCCGATCAGGAATGGATGGATGACTCCTTCACTGACAAACGCCGCGCCCACTGGCGAACCTTTGCCGGGATGCAAGTCGGGATAGCCAATGGCCAGTGTCATGCCTTCCAACTTGGCGGCGGCGAAAAGTTGTCGAATGGCTTCGCCTTCGATCCAGCTTTTCGCACTGGAGATAAGGCGCACCGGAGTTTCAGTCATGGTATTCATGTTTTCCTTTCCGCCTGATTGGCGATTGAGTTGATGTGAGTAAATGGTCCCTGAGGTCGGTATTGCGCCGACGTCTCCTCGTCTTCAGCGAGGCGCTAATCTGCCTCAGCTACTCAGGGTGATTGCCGGAAATTATGGTCGTCCCGGCAGGTAACGCTCCTGCGTCCTCCGGTTATCAGCCGGGCGCTCTGCTTTTGAGCTACAGGACGACACCCAGAAGAATCACGGCTTGACCACACCGATTGGCGCAGCGCGTTTCGGACGAAACACAAGCTTCGCGTTCCCGGCTGGTTTTAGTTGACTCCATCGAACTGGTTTATAGCTCTTGCGATAGAGCAACTGGCTTTGGTATCGGAGAACAGGTCGCATAATATTTCCTTTGGTTAATGGTTTAAAAATTGGCGGATGGTGTAGGGATTGCACCCACGCAGCCCGAAGGCTCACTCGGTTTTCGGGACCGGGGCATTACTGCTCTGCCAACCATCCGGTCTGGAAAAAGCGATACGTTGCCAAGCTTCAGTAAGGGCAACGGGGAGCGACATCAAACTGGGCGATTGGAAATGGAGCTTCCGGCAGGACTCCCACCCGCATCGTTTGAGTTAGAACCTCAACGCTCTATGTATTTGAGCTACGGAAGCAGAATAATGGCTGCTCAGGCTGGCCTCGCACCAGCACCGCTCCGCTTAACAGGCGGATGGACTACTATTATCCCACTGAGCAAAGAAAATTGGTCACCGCGGCAGGACTTGCACCTGCGGTCACCTGGTCCCAGGCCAGGCATGTTGCTGCTACACTACGCGGTGTTGCCCTGCGGATTTGATTGAATATCCGGCAGGGGCTTGTTTCATGAGGAGAACGCTTTTCAGAACCTTGTCTCTGAATTGCAGTTGTGAGATTGGCGCTTCCGACAGGACTTGCACCTGCATTCTTCTCGCAGACAACGAGTTGCTTTTCTATTCAGCTACGGAAGCATAAATGAAATGGTGGGAAGCGCTGGTAACGCTCCAGTTCGTCACTTCCAGCTATGTTTAACGACACCCGATTTACAGTCGGGCAACTGGATCGCTTCCCATGAAAATGGTAGCGGAGGCGGGAGTCGCACCCGCAGAGGCTGAGCTTATGAGGCTCGCCTGAATCTCATTCTCTCCGCAGTAAATTTGGTGGAGTCGGCGGGTAACGCTCCCGCATAAGCTTGCTTGCAGGGCAAGTGCATTGCTTGTCTGCCACGACCCCAAAAAGGAATTGCAGAATGTAGATTGCACATTGCAGAATTGACGACATGCACAACGAGGATCTAAAAATGCGCACGAAAGGGTTTGCTCTGGCAATCATCAAATTTTGCGAAGCTTTGCCAACCGATTCGACTGCCAAGGTATTGGCACATCAATTACTTAGATCGGGCTGCTCAGTAGGTGCAAATTACCGAGCAGCATGCCGCGGCAAATCAAAAGCCGATTTTATTTCCAAAATGGCAATTGTACTTGAAGAGGTTGATGAGAGTGCATACTGGCTGGAATTGCTGTCTGATGCCGGAAAGATCCAACCAATGACTGCTAAAGCATTGCTACGTGAAGCAAATGAACTCGCCGCGATCACGGTTGCTTCAATCAATACCGTTAAACGAAATATGGCGCAGGCGCAGGGCACTCTGCAATCTACAGTCTAAGATCTAAATTGGATTGGCAGGCCGTCTCGGTGCTGCCCCGAGCAAACTGAGTTTTGGAGACCCTGTTGCGCGAGCTGGCGCACGGCCTGTTATAAGATTGGTGCGGTTGCCGGGAGTCGCGCCCGGACATTCTCTTTGGAAGAGAGACATTCTGCTGTTAAATCACAACCGCGAAAGTAAAAGGGCCGGAGCGTCATTGCGCCCCGGCCCGTGCCATTTCAACAAAGAACAAACACCTCTTGCTATCTTTTCAGATACCAACCCGCGGATTCACGGCGGCTGTTTCGGTGTTTAGGGGCACACCTCCTCTGAAGCCCTTAAATTGTAAAATTCGGGTATATGCATTTGGCGGAGTTTTTGGCCAGGCGTGGATACACCACACCGGTTGCGAGCCATGGCTCGTTTCCACCAAGTTTAGTTTTGCGCGAACTGACATCATGCAGATGCCGCCAAACTTATAATCACACTAACGACCCTTTCGTTACAGGTTAGTTCCAGGTTTTGGTGACTCAGGTAAAACAAAAAACCCTGCTTACGTTGCGGTAAGCAGGGTTTGAAATCTATATCTCGTTACTTCAGAACCTGCCTACACTGTGCCTATCCAAATTACTTTCGGGTTGTTTCCCGATAAGTGCCATGGATAGTCCCAGGCTAAACGCACAACCCGGGCTATACCGGCTATGACGTGTCCCGATAGTCATCGGGACTGGCATCGCCGGCCAACTCGTGGCTGATATGTTCATGCAAGTTCTCATTGAACGTGTAAGACGTATAACATAGAAGGGCGGTTACAGCAACTAATAAATTAATAGATAGGATTATCTTAAATTGAAATATTCGAATAGCTTGATGCGTCTTGATGGTGCAATGCATTACCCAGAGATAGAGTAGTTACATGCAATCACGAAGCGACAATGGTACGGAGAAAATTAAAAAGGCCCGGCTATTTGTTGCAGTAAACCTGCCGTCTGAATTGAAAAATAAATTCGCCGAGTTGCAAGCCGAGTTCAAAGCAAAGCATAACGTACACGGACTGCGCTGGGCACATGCCGAGCAGATCCATCTCACGTTGAAATTTCTAGGCTACGTTCCGGAATCCGCTATTTCAGATATACAAAATGCGATCAGCGTTGCATGCGAGAAGATCGGCCGCTTGGACTTAGTAGCGGCGGGACTAGGCTGTTTCCCAAACGCGCGCGCGCCACGAGTCGTTTGGGCAGGGTTGACGGGCAATTTGGCGGGGCTGGGCGTGCTCCAAAAGTGTATCGAGACCGCGACTGTTGCGTGGGCTGAGCCTGAAGCG
>DASWRJ010000496.1:0-2099 GCA_036403255.1 Verrucomicrobiia bacterium | reverse complement strand
TATCTGCGCCACCGGCGCCCGCGCCAATCGCTGCACCCGCAATCCAAGCTTCACTCCAAACGAAAACGCCTGAGGCGGCACTTGCAGCGGAGCCAACAAAAGCCGCGGCCAAACCAAGCAATAATAAGATTTCCATTCCTCTGGCAACGCTGATTTCCACCTGGCCGGAAATGTTGCGCAAGGAAATCGAGCATTTAAATCTGACGAGTTCCGTTCTCGCCGTTCCGGTGGAATTGCTGGAAAACGGATTAAAGCAGGGCAAAGTTGGTTATCCCTGGAAACAGGTTTGTCAATGGATTGAGGCTTGTCCCCCGGCTGCATTTGCCTCGAGCTTTGCGGATATTCGGCTGGAATGGCCGCTGGCCGTAGTCGCGCCGCTTTTCCTGCAAAGCCGCCCAAATCAGGAACAAAAGCGCCCGTCTGTTAAAATCGACATTCCGGATTTATTCAACCAGGGAGGCTTGGCATCTGCGTCCACTGCTGTGACGCCAGCGGCACCGACCGCGCAAAGCATACCTGCCCCGGCGAGCCTTTCCGCCTTGCCTAGTCCTGCCCCTGCGCCAACCGTCTCGGCAGAAGCAGCATCAGCGGCCGCACCCAAAAAGCTGGCCAAGGATTTGGCCGAACTTTTCGGCGACGCGGAAAAACGAAACTGGACGCCGAACGAGATCGTTCACAAAACCTGCCTGCTGCCAGGTTTGGATGGAGCATTAATTGCTTTGCAGGACGGCCTGTTGGTGGCCAGTTGTATGCCGCCGACGTGGAAGACGGATACTATTGCGGCCTTTTTACCACAGATTTTTGGAAGAATGCATCAATACACTCGCGAATTAAAAATGGGTGAGCTGCAAAGCGTCACTTTCACAGTGGATAGCGGCACTCTGCAGATTTTTAATGCCGGCATCATTTATTTTGCGGCATTGGGCAAACCAGGGGCATCCCTACCCGTGCCGGAGCTGAACCTCATCGCCCGCGAATTGAGCCGACATACCAAGTAAATAGAAACAGCAGCTATGGCAATAATCAATCAGGCAACCAAGGAACTACAGGTCAAAATTGTCTATTACGGCCCCGCGCTGGGTGGCAAGACAACGAACCTTGTGCAGGTCCACGACCACGTTCAAACCGCCGCGGGCCACAAGGGCAAGCTCGTCTCGCTGGCCACGAGTTCAGATCGCACCCTTTTCTTCGACTTCCTGCCCATCGAGGCAATGGCAATTCGAGGATTTAAAACCAAATTTCAGCTCTACACGGTTCCCGGCCAGGTCATTTACAACACCACGCGGCAGCTTGTGCTCCGGGGTGTGGATGGCATTGTTTTCGTGGCGGATTCGCAATACGACAAAATGGAAGACAACGTGAAAAGCTTCGCGAACCTGGAAGAAAATCTAAAGAGCTTGAACCTCAATCTTCCGGATATTCCGTACGTGCTGCAGTACAACAAACGGGACTTACCCAACGCTGCGCCGACTGAATACATGGAGTTTCTGCTAAATAATCGCGAAGTGGCTGTGCCCTCTTTTGGTGCCTCAGCCAATAAATGCGAAGGAGTTTTCGAGACGCTGAACATGATCACGCGGCTGCTGTTGCACAAATTTATCAACGAAACCAGAAGCAAAGCCGCCTGAGTATGGCCACGCTCCCCCAACTCATCGAAGAAGATATTCGCGAGTTGAATCGCGCTTTGGAAGAATTGCTCATCAAGAGTGAAGCCAATTCCGCGCTCATCATCGACAAAGGCGGATTCCTCATCAGCCAATGCGGCGAGTACCAGGATTTGGACACCACTACCCTTGCCGCGCTCTCGGCTGCTTCATATGCCGCCACCCAGAGCATTGCGGGGCTCGTCAACGAAACAGATTTCACCAGTGTCTATCAGCAGGGTCAGACCTTTAGCATACTGGTGCGGAACGTGGACGAATACTGTCTATTGACAGTTGTTTTCAAGGCCAAGTTGAGTGTGGGCGCGGTAAAGTACTATTCCGATCCGGCGATTCAGGCCATTGCGGAGCAACTCAAGCGCGCGCATGACCGGGCTCCCGAAGGAGGCCTGGATTTATCAATGGCGAACCTGGCCGACCCAAGTCCGCTGTTTAAGA
>DASWRJ010000495.1:0-4882 GCA_036403255.1 Verrucomicrobiia bacterium | reverse complement strand
CAAGCTGCCGGGTTGCTGGGATCCAGTTCCTTGGCCTTTTCCAGCTCTTTAGCCGATGCGTCTTCCTCGCCGATATCGCCGAGGAAACTGCCATAAGCCAGATGCGCGCGGGCATGGTTTGGATTACGTCGCAAAAAGTCTTCGTAATGCTTTTTGACCGGTTCAAATCGCTGCAAGACCCGGGCTTTCAAATTGACACTATCCGGGGCTCCCTTGGCTTTATATTCGTCTTCCTGCTTGATCCACTTATCGGCCTCTGCCTGGGAGGTGTCGTCTTCTTCAAGCAATTGCCGATATTCTTTTTCCACCGGATCATTCGTGGGTAAAATCCGCGAGAATAGTTCCACGGCCTCGGGGGGCAACCTGGGGGGAATCGCATTTGAGATGGAATTTGTGCTTTGGACCGCAGGCACAGCATTTGTCATGGGCTGACGGGAAGTCGAAAAGTCAGCCAGTGCCAAAAATCCAAAACAAATGGTGAAAATCACAAGCACGCACAAAAAGTAACAGCGGACAATGACAGTGGCAATGACTTGAATTCTGCAACGGCTTGTGCCAGAAACCTTTTCGACAATGAGCAATGGCCGAATTTCCGCCCGTTCATGGCAGACTGGTGAACCCGTCCGCATCCAATGGGAAAATGGCATCATAACCGAGATTGCGCCCGCAACGGAATCCTCTGGCGACCTATGGATTGCCCCTGCCCTTTTAGACCCGCAAATCAATGGCTTTGCCGGAGTCGATTTTCAGCAAGAAAACTTGTCTCTGGAGGCTTTGGAATGCGCTGCAGGACACCTGGCGAATGCTGGGTGCACCCGGTTTCTGGCAACCCTGATTACTGATGAATGGCCCATTCTGCTGCGAAAGTTACGTCGATTAAGAGCTCTCCGCGACCAATCTTCACTCCTGAAGCTATCAATCGTGGGCTGGCATATCGAAGGGCCTTTCCTTTCGAGCGAGCCGGGGTTTTGCGGGGCGCACAACCCAAGTTTGATGTGTGATCCAACTGCAGAAGCAATTCAGCAATTACGCGCCCAAGCCGGTGGAGATCTAGTTTTGTTAACGCTTGCGCCTGAGCGGCATGGCGCACTTTCCTCAATTGCAGCTGCGAGAGAACGGGGTATTAGAATTAGTTTAGGACATACTAATGCTGGCACAGAAACTTTGATGCAAGCAGCCAAAGCAGGCGCAACTGGTTTCACGCACTTGGGCAATGGGTGCCCACAATTATTGGATAGGCATGACAATATCCTCTACCGAGTACTTGAATGTCATGGTCTGTATGTGAGCCTTATCCCAGACAATATCCACGTCTCACCTGCACTATTCCGATTAGCTCACGGCCTTATCCCCAGGGGTAAAATCCTCTACACATCCGATGCCATGGCTGCGGCAGGTGCGCCGCCGGGCCGTTATCCGCTCGGATCACTAAAACTTGAGGTGGGAGGGGATGGAATAGTGCGATTGCCTGGGAAACAGAACTTCGCCGGATCGAGCCTCCGACCGATTGACGGAGTCCTACGGGCGGCGCACATGCTTAGTTGTTCATGGCGAGACGTTTGGGAAGGCTTTTCCGAGGTTCCGAGCGCATTTTTGGGCCTGGATTGTGGCTTAACTATTGGCAATCGTGCTGATTTTTGCGTGCTTCAAGAGCAGCAAAATGGGCAGCCTTCTTTGATGGCCGTTTATCATGGGGGGGCATCTGTGGCTGCAGTAAAATGACTCTGCTTGGGAACAACTGGTGACTTCAGGGCGTCGAACCAGGCGAGTGCCTGCTCATTCGCTGCCAGGAGCGGAATTTGGCATTTCATAAGTTAGTTAGATTTTATGAAATATTTTGAGACAAGCAGCGTCTCTTCGTATATACTTTTGATTCGTGAGATGGGCGTGCGTGGGCGCAGTTTATAGGGGTTATCCTAATGCGAGTGAAATTTAGCTTTTTATTTGTTCCGTTATTGATGGTCCTTGTCTGCTGGTTTCCTTCTAGCGGTTCAGGAGCACCCGTAAGAATTCCACGGGGATTGGTTCACAAGAACTATAATCCGCGATTGTTCCGCGGGATTCAGCCGGGAACGGTTGTCTATACCGATTCCAACGCGGCAATTCTTGAATACGATCCAAGTACCGGCCAACGCTCGCTTATTTCGAAAGGGGGCCTCTTAAAGCATCCGTATGGCATTACGCTCCTGGAAAACTCAGATGTGCTAGTTGGTGATACTGGGGCCCAGTCTCTAATTCGCATCGACAAAGATTCCGGGCAACAAAGCTTATTCGCTCAAAATTCGACACTTGGATTTCCATTTGGCATCACTACGGACAAGCACGGAGATATCTGGGTTGCCAATGGGGAGGCGCTTGTACGGGTGGATAAAGATACAGCTGCTACTCGGACCATCTCATCTGGACAGCTTTTCCTTGCCCCCATAGGCGTGGCGGTCGGCGAAGACAATACGGCGTATATAGCCGATGCAGTCAGTCGCATCATCAAAGTGAATACACACACGGGTGAGCAAACCCTGCTTTCTTCTGGCGGTTACCTCGTGAATCCGATCGGCATCGTCACCGTGCAAAATGATCTTTTTGTGGCCGATTCCGGCGCTCAAAAGGTAATCCATATCTCAACCAAATCAGGCAAGCAGACACTTCTTTCCGCTGGCGGAAATCTGTGCAGCCCGGTGGCCGTGGCTATTTATGGGCAAAGCCAGCTTTTAATTGGTGATCCAGACGCATTTAATTATTCTGGCTGCCTGTTGGAAGTGAACATGTCGAATGGCGCCCAATCCCCGCTCGTGACGGGCGCAGGGGAATTCGTAAATCCGCGCTGTTTGGTGGTAGTGCCTTCTCGTTAAGTTCAGATTTGGCTTGGAATCCGGTTTCCCTCAAGAAAACACCCCATTTTCCAATAGGTTCAAGGCAGTCCATCTTCGTTTAGGATATCCAAATCCACATTATGAAGCTGTCACTTGCCCCCAACCGGCTTAAGCGGTACAAAGAAATTCTTTTCCTTTTCCTGAAGTACAGTCACTCCGACCTCGCCAAAGAAGTGACGGAAGCGAGTGAATGGGATATTTCGGATGTGCCCGAGGCGAGCGCGAATCCAGAGGCGCAGCAATTGACAGACGAGCTGGAGCGGATGGGGCCTACCTTTGTGAAGATTGGCCAGCTACTTTCAAGCCGTGCGGACTTAATGCCAGAGGTCTATTTGAAAGCGCTCGCCCGTTTGCAGGACAACGTAAAACCATTCCCATTCAATGAGGTTGAGGAAATAGTGCAACACGAGCTTGGCGCCAGATTGTCCAAGGCTTTTTCGGAATTTGAACCGGAGCCGATTGCGGCGGCATCCCTTGGCCAGGTGCATCGGGCTACTTTGCGGGATGGCCGGTCAGTTGTGGTAAAAATCCAGCGCCCGGGAATTCGCAAGCAAATCGCTGAAGACTTCGAATTGCTGGAAGAATTGGCGAAGTTTTTCGAGGAACATACCGAAGTGGGCAGACGCTATCGGTTTACAAAAGTTCTCGACGAGTTTAAAGAAACGTTGCGCCAGGAACTCGATTACCTTTTGGAAGCTTCCAACATGGAAAAGATCGGCGAGAGCCTGGCAGGCTTTCCAAACATCCGTTTGCCGAAACCAATTGCTGATTACACTTCCCGCAGCGTTTTAACCATGGAGTATATTTCCGGGGTTAAAATCACCAAACTCAGCCCTCTTGCCCGCCTTGATTTAAATGGGCATGAATTGGCGGATGAGCTTTTTCGCGCGTATCTCAAGCAGGTGTTGGTGGATGGGCTTTTCCACGCCGACCCCCATCCGGGGAATGTTTTCCTGACGGAAGATAACAAAATTGCGCTGCTCGACCTGGGAATGATCGGTCGCACGACTCCAGGCATGCAGGAACAATTGCTCAAGCTGCTGCTCGATATCAGCGAGGGCGAGAGCGAAAAAGCGATCGAAATCATCCTGGCGATCAGCGACACGGCCAAGGATTTTGATGAAGCCGAATTCCGGCGCAAGATCGGCCATTTAATTTCTGAACAGCACGACGCCAGCATTCAGCAAATGGACATAGGCAAAGCGCTGCTGCGCGTGGGCAAAATCAGCGCCGAAAACGGCCTCTATGTTCCCGCAGATCTGACGCTGATTGGAAAAACTCTTCTGCAACTGGATCAAATCGGGCGTGTGCTCGACCCGCAGTTCAATCCTAACGCCGCTGTCAGACAGAACGTCACGCAACTGCTCAGGGACCGCGTTTGGAAGGAGGTTTCGCCGGCCAAGCTGCTGGGGTCAGCATTGCAGGTAAAAGATTTCGTCACAGGCCTGCCGCCGCGCATAAATAAAATTCTGGATGCGGTTGCTAATGCGGAATTGGAGTTGAAGGTAAAATCGCAAGACACAGAACACCTGATGAGTGGCTTTCAAAAAGTCGCCAACCGCATCACGACCGGACTCATTCTCTCGGCTCTGATTATTGGCGCTTCCCTGCTGATGCAGGTGAACACTCGATTCGAGCTTTTTGGATACCCAGGAATAGCAATGGTTTGTTTCCTGGCGGCAGGCGGGGGCGGTTTTTGGCTGGTCTTGAATATTATTTATCAGGACTATAAAGATAAACGGCGGACGCGGCATTAACATGGGCTTTTTTTCTGATTCCAAAGATCTCCTGGTTGGTTCGATGGCTTTGCCGATGCTGAACAGTTCGCTGCTCAAGCCGTATGGACAGGCGAAAGGACTGAAGATCAATTCGAGCACCAAATCGGCATCCATTGTTCTCGACTTGCATGGCGAGACTGAGCCAGTGCAGATTGATATTCAAAAGTATGACCTCACGCGGGAGGGTGACCGGGTTTTTCTGACCATTCACGGTATCTCAACCTCACGTGAATG
>DASWRJ010000494.1:0-4412 GCA_036403255.1 Verrucomicrobiia bacterium | reverse complement strand
ATATATTTACAAATGTAAGTTCGTTTGAATTTGAGTCAGCAAACTCTGGAACTTGGACAACTTTTCCAGCGGTCGCAGGGCGCAATTATTATATCCAAGTCGCAGGCACCAATGATGCCGGTTTTACTTTGGCGATTTTTATGACCAATGCGCCCTATCTATTCCAAGAGCCCAAAGACTTAAGCTGCACTATAGGTCAGAGCGCGTTGTTCACCGTCAAAGCTGCTGCGGTAAAGCCGCTGTCATTCCAATGGTATTTCAACAGAACGAATTTGCCAGGTGCTACTAATGCGGCGCTCGCAGTGACTAACGTTTATTTGGCCAATGATGGAGAATACTTCGTCACTGTATCTAACGCCACGGGAGTCTCGAGAAGCCGTGTCGCAAATTTGCGAGTTACAGAAAATGACGCCCGACCAATGTTGGACTTGGTTTCGGTAGGAAAGTTAAATCGCCTGCAGTTCTCCCTCTTGAGCGACGAAGGCCGATTTTATCGAATTGAAAGTTCAAGCAATTTGACCAGGTGGACCCCAGCAACAAATTTTCTGCGAGACGTCATTGGAAGCCAGCCGAACCCCACAAGCATAGTTTTTGCTTCAAACAATTTAATGGCGCTCTTTTTGCCAGCCATGGGACCGGCCCTCTTCGTTCGCGCGTTGCGCTATTCTCCGGCCAACGAAGTTTGTAATGTAAATTTGAAGCAACTGCGTTTTGCAAAACAGATGTGGGCTATTGAGAAAAAAAGAGCTTTGACAGATACACCGATGGACGCCGATTTGGTCCCCTACTTGGGAGCTAACTTTAGGCTGAACAGCGTGAGGTGTCCTTCTGCAGGGGTCTACCAACTTAGGAATATTGGCGTGCTTCCGCTTTGCACGATTCCCGGTCATACACTTGAAGAACCTGAGTAGCGCTCCTGTACTTCGATGCGCACGAGGAAAACCACTTTGAGAAGTTTCTTTAATCATACAGGTGGCGCAAAGGAGTGGCAAAACTTAGACTGACCCAAATATCCCCTGAGGGCTTTAAGATTTTATATCGCGCGTTTGAAAACCGGCCGCACCAATAATAAAAGCCGTCAAGTTGCAGGTCAGGAGAACGGTCAGCGATTCAGCGATGCGGCCCCAGGGAATTGGCTTGGCGAAAACGAGAATCCAACTTCGGAAATGATAAGGCAGGAGCCATTCGTGATAACGCTCGAAGAAGGGGATCATTTCCATGACGAAACTGACGAACATTATCGAGAGCGCGAGAATGGTTGCAGCCGCCGGTTTCATATTAAAGCACGAGAACATGAATGAAAGGCTCAGGAGTGTGCAGGCGTTCACGATCAGAAAAAGGTGCGACCAAAGATAAAGGCGCAGGCCATCTTCGGCCGTGAGGACATTAAAGACGAGCGTTGGCACAAACACAAACATGCCGCGCCACGGAAACCACATGCGCGCAAACAGCAAAGCGGCAGCGCCCAGCACTATCACAAGCAAGGCCGAGAAAATCAGGCCGGCAATCCATTTCAAGACCAGCAGGCGAAAGCGGGAAATCGGGCGGCAAAGGATCATGCGCAGCGTGCCGTCCTCGGCTTCTTTGGCCACCAGATCGCCACCCACCAGAGTGGTGTAGAGCGGCATCAGCAGAAGAATTTGCGGCAGGAGCATGAGCACAGCCACGGTCAGCGCGGATATAAATTGCTGCGCAAGGTAGCCATTGCCCACCAGCAAGCGCTCGGCCTCGCTCTGCCATTTGGTGAAGCGGAAGGCAAGCAGCATGACGTTCTGGGCCAGGAGGAACATGCCAAAACCGATGTAAGTGCGCTTCTTGCCGAAGAGCTTCCAGAGTTCGTTGCGGAGTTGCAGGAAAAGCATGGCGAGTCAGTGGTAATCAGTAATTAGTTCTTCAAGTGCCGGATGGTTTTGAATTTAATTCTTGTCGGCAACTTGGCCTTTCATGAGGTTAAGGTAAAAGCGTTCTAGCGTTTCTTCTTCAAAGGCAAATTCATGGACGCGCTGCCCGCGTTTAATCAGAAATTCGACAACAGCATGGCTCTCGATGCCCTTGGCCAGCTCGACAAAAGCTCCGTCGCGATGGTCCGAAATCAATCCGCCACGTTGCAATTCGTCGATTGCTTTTTCAAATGCATCGACGCGCAGGCGCAGCCAGGATCGAGGTTTTTTGGCTTCGTGAATGGCCCCTTCAAACACTTTTTTGCCCTGGTTTAGAACTGCAATGCGGGTGCAGAGTTGCTCCACTTCGTGAAGCAGGTGCGAGGAAAGCAATATGGTCAGGCCCAATTCGCGATGAAGACGCACGATCGTGTGACGCATTTCGTGAATGCCTTCCGGATCCAGGCCGTCACTCGGTTCATCTAAAATCAGGAGCTCGGGTCGCGGCAGAAGCGCCTGGGCCAGGGCCAACCGCGCCCGCATCCCATGGGAATAAGTGCGGACCTTGGAATGAATGCGCCCGGTCAAGCCGACCCAATCAACCACTTCCTGCAAACGTTCCTTTGGTGTGCTGGCAGTGTAGCTCGAGAGGATTTCCAAATTTTTCCAGCCGCTCAGGTAATCGTAGAAAACCGGTGCCTCGAAAATGGCGCCGACCTGGCGCAGCGCATCCTGTCGGCGGCGCTGCACGTTATGCCCGCACACGGAAATGTCGCCGGCCGTGGCCCAAACTTGCCCGAGTAGCATGCCGATTACGGTGCTCTTGCCCGCGCCGTTATGCCCGAGCAATCCAAAGATTTCCCCTCGCGCCACGGCCAGAGTGAGGTCGTGAACGGCCACGCGCTCGCCAAAGAGCTTTCGCACATTGGCCAGGCGAATCATTTGGTTCCCTCCAGCGCGAGCAGGTTTTGGATGTGGCCGTCGGCATACAAATAATTCACACCGCGTTTGTCCGATCGGCCCCGGTGAAAGGCTTCCTTGTCAAACAGTACTGGAATCTGATGAGGATCGAATTTGATGCCAAACACTTCCAGATGATTGGCATCTTCACCATTCAAAAGCGAGTTCCACGAATAGCTTGAGCCGGTTTGGGAGAAGAGATTTTTGTCGGAAGGGCAGGCGAGAATATTTGTAATGCCGAGATAATTTGAGAGCACCAGGTTTATCGTCGGGAGGTACGTTACCGAGGCATTCGTGGAACCATAGGGCGCATCATACATAGTGGGCAAATGATTGTCATGGTCTTGCACGTATAGCTGCAACGCGATTCCGATCTGGCGCAAGTTACTCAAACAGGCGGCGGAGCGTCCAGCTTCCTTGCTCTGGCTGAGCACTGGGAGGAGCAATGCCGCCAGAATTGCGATGATACCGATGACCACGAGAAGTTCGATCAGAGTAAAAGCTCGCGGAAGCGAGTCGTTTTCTTGAAGGTTTGCGTTCTCGATGGAAAAAGCCAGAGCCTCCTCGCGGCGGCTCCTGCAATGGCGAAAGTCGGTCATGGCCTGTCGCGGAGGCGTTCGCGGGGCAGATAGCGCCCATTTTCCATGAGGCGCTGCATTTCTTCCAAAACGGGCGCCAACTCGGCTTTTGTTTGAGCGCTGCTTTCGCTGTAAAATTGTTGCAGGCCGATTTTGGTGACGCGCTGTTGCAGCTCCGCGCTTAGCTCTGGCGGGCGGTTAGTGCCGCCTTCTCCAACCAAAATGGATGGGTCCTCACTTTCGATGGCTTCGCGGGTTTTGCGCAATTGACTCAAGGCATCCGCGATGGCCCGCTTGCGTTTATCCGGCGGGAGTTGCTCGAAGGAATTGATCATCTGCTTGAATCCCGCGGGCATGGTGGCATCGATGAACTCAGTTTTTTCGCGCTCGGTCATTTTTCGGAGCCAGTCACCCCATTCGCCGTCCATGCGGGCGCGGCGGCGGTCTTCGGCACTTAGGGCGTTGAGCTTGCGAGCTAGTTCTCGAATCGCTTTATCGCGCTCCGCCGCCGATAGCTTTGATAAATCTATGGACCGCAGGTAGGCCGAGATTTTTTCGGGAGTAATTTTGTAATGGTCGGCGATTTTGAAACCGCACACCGCCAGGATCCAAACCACGACCAGCGCGGCGCAGGCATATGCAATTGGGCGGCGGCGTTGGTCGAGCATGCGCACATTGTAAGGCAACCCGAGTTAAATAAAACAGAAGATTTAAGTGAGGCTTGGCGCGTTGTGTTAGCTTTTCCTTTGCGAACTCTGCGCCCTTGTGTCCCATCTCTGTTCACTCCATTACCCTCGCTCATTCCTCGGTCCCGACGCGCCTCATTCTCATTTTTCCACAGAGAACTGAATGCTCAGGTAAGGTCTGCCCGGACAAAGCCTAGTTGCATATCTCTACGTTCACCTATTTCACCACAATCGCCTATTTTTTCTGTACGTTCTATTTCTCCAGCTTCACCTATTTCACCAGGTACGCCAGGCTCACCAGACACTTT